>CAYXVP010000212.1:0-4167 GCA_964468305.1 uncultured Anaerolinea sp.
GCGAGCGGCATGCTCGGCGCGCCGAAGCGGGTGCGCTGCTCGACCTACCGTTCGCCCGTGTTCGACCCCGCACGGCAGGCCGGGCTGATCCCAGAAGGCCTGTTGGGGTGGGTGGAGCCTGGCCCCGTCGGCCATGCCCTCGATCGTCTTGACCTCGGTGCCGTCGGCCTGGACGGCGAGCATCGTGCACGACTTGGCGCTCACGCCGTTGACGTGCACGGTGCAGGCGCCGCACTGGCTCGTGTCGCAGCCGACGTGCGTTCCGGTCAGCCTGAAGACGTCGCGGATCAGGTACACGAGCAGGAGGCGCGGCTCGACGTCCGCCTCCATCGGCGTCCCGTTGACGGTGACGGTGATGTGCTGCGTGCTCATCTCGCTCGCCCTCCCGTCACGCGGCCCTGGCGCGCTCGAGCGCTGCCTGCAGCGCGCGTCGCGTCATCTCAGCGGCCATCGCTCGCTTGTATTCGGCGGGCCCGTGCTGGTCGCTGACGGGTCTGCTCTGGTGAGCGGCGGCGTCGGCGGCCTCTCGGAACATCCCATCGCTGGGATGCGCGCCGTGGATCGCCTGTTCCGCTTGGGTGGCCTCGAACGGTGCGTCGCTGACGGCGGTCAGCCCAATGCCAATCTTGGCGATGCGGCCATCGTCGCCCAGGGTCATCGAGACGGCCGAGCCGACGGTCGAGAAGTCGCCGGCGCGGCGCTCGAGCTTCCGGTAGGCGGAGCCGCTGTGCGGGCCCGGAAGCGGGATTCGCACCTCCGTCAGGATCTCGGTCGGCTCGATCCCGGTGACGAACGGATCGAGGAAGAAGCCCCTTGCCGGAACGATTCGCTCGCGGTCCGCACTCTGCAGCACGAGCATCGCGCGTAGTCCGAGGAGCACCGCCGGCCAGTCGGAGTTCGGGTCGGCATGAGCGACGGAACCGGCGATCGTGCCCCAGTTGCGAACCTGCGGGTCGCCGATGCCGGATGCCGCCTCACGCATGATCGGGAGCACCTGCGCGAGCCCAGCGTCCTCGAGGATCGCGCGGTGGGTGCTCCGCCCGCCGATCCGGATGTCGTCGTCGGTCCGGCGGACGCCGGCCAGGCCGGGCACGTCGCGGATGTCGACCAGCAGCGCCGGGCTCGCCAGCCGGAGCTTCAGGAGCGGCAGCAGGCTGTAGCCGCCGGCCAGGAGCTTCGCCTCCCCCTCGCGTTGCTTCAGGATCTGCAGGACCGAGCCGATGTCGGCTGGCCGGACGTAGTCGAACGACGCCGGAATCATCGGTGTCTCGCCCTCCTTCGCGATCGCGGAAGCGGAGTCGACGACGAAGTCGAGGTCGGCACGGGCTCCCGGTGAACACCTACCGTTTGACCAGCGATTCGTCTCGCGGCCGGGAACCTGATCGTGCGCGGTCCAACGCAGCCTCGGGGCGGTTCGTCGAGCATAGGCAGGGCCGGTAGGGGCGTCAACGCCGACGGGCTGCTACCCCGGGGCCCAGGCAACGAGTCCGATACGCAACGCCTCGGCGACCGAGAGATCGAAACCGCCTTCCGGCGCAGGTACGAGCCACTCGTCGATGAGGGCCTGCGTCCGGCCGTCCTTCTGCGAGCCGGCTACCACCCACGTCTGGCGGCGAATGAACGACTCAAGCTCTTCGCGACTCGCCCATCGCCGCCGGCTCGACTCCACCATCGTCACGACGGGCTCGCGGCCTCGCGCCCGGAGGAGGTCGACGAAGGCCGGCAGCGCCGGGAGCGAGATTCGCCGCTCCCCGTGGATCGGCGGCCAGAATTGCTCCGCGATCGACGCCGGGCTGCGATCCATGAGCACCGCCACGCACTCCCGACGGCTTGCGCCCTCCATCGCATCGACGAAGGGCCCGATTGCCTCGATGTCGTAGCCGACGTGGGCGATCAGCGACACGTCGACCGGGATCGCGGCGCGCAGCGCCGCATTCGTCGCGAGGATCTGCGGCCAGCGGCCATCGAGCACGTCAACGTTGTCGATCCCGTGCGCCGTCATTGCGTCCTGCAGCGCTCCGAGCATCGAGGTCGAGGGGTCGAGCGCGATGACCCGCCGCACCGATCTGGCGAGTGGCAGGGCGTAGCGGCCCGCGCCTGCCCCGATGTCGAGCCACCGATCGCCGGCGCGAGCGTGGCTGCGAAGGGCGTCGAGCACCGGATCGCCGGTTCGGTCGGGATCGTCGCGGAAGATCGAGCTGACAGAGGCATAGAAGTCCCTGCCGTCAGGGGCCTCTCGGAGCCGGTCGACCTGCTCGCGGTTGCGCCTGACGCGATCCGCCCAAGCGACCTCGGCCACGTGCGCGAGATCCATTGCCGTGTCGACGTCGGGATTGTCGCCGTCCACGTCGATCCAGCGAATGAGGTCAGGGTGCCGTACCAGCACGGGACCGAGACCGCGATCGCTCGACGCCTCGGCGACGAGTCGCCCAGCCGCAACCTCAAGGCGCACCGGATTGCGGGCCTCGGTGGCCTGGTACCGGGGCGCGACGACGGGCCTCGCTGCGTCGAGCGGGGCTTCGGCCAGGGCGTGAACCACGTCTGGGCGCAGCAGTGGCTGGTCGCCGAGGGCGACGAGGACAGCCTCGATGGATGCCGCCTCGATCGCCGCACGCCAGCCGAGCTGGAGGGAGCTCGAGAGCCCTCGACTCGGGTCAGGATTCGTGATCCGCTTCGCCTGGCGCCACTCGATGCCTGGCACGTCGCTATCCGGCGCGAGCACCACGACGGGCGCATCGATCCCCGCCTCGGCGAGCGTGTCCAGCACGTGCTGAAGCACCGGCTTCCCGTCGAATCGCGCCTCGAGCTTGTGGCCGCCAAAGCGCGATCCCGCGCCCGCGGCGAGCACGACCCCGCCGAGGCGCGGCGCCGTCATGTCCGGCTTGATGCAGCCAACGCTCCCGAAGCAGCCAGGGTTGCCGCCGCCATGGCGCCGCTCGAGCCGCCGCGTCGCACCGACACGACCTCGGCCAGGATCGCGAGGGCGGTCTCGCCCGGCTCGCGGCCGCCGAGGTCGAGCCCGATCGGGCCGCGGATCTGCGCGAGCTGTGACTCGGTAACGCCGGCCTCCAGGAGCCGCCGCCGTCGCTCGGCCTGAGTCTTGCGCGATCCGATCGCACCGACATACCGTGCGCCGCGCTTGAACGCCTCGACGATCGCGGGCTCATCGAACTTGGGGTCGTGGGAGAGGACGGCGACCGCGTCGTTCGGCCCGAGGTCGATCTCGTCGAACGCCTCGTCCGGCCACAGCGCGAGCAGATGCTCAACGTCCGGAAACCGTTCCCTGGTCGCGAATGCCGTCCGCGCGTCGATGACGACGGGCACGTAGCCGAGGTGCCTGGCGAGCCCGACAAGCGACCGAGCGACCTCCGTGGCGCCGACGATCACCAGCCGCGGCGGTACCGGGAACGACTCGATGAAGACGTGGCGATTCTCGATGCGGGCGGTCTGGGACCGACCGGCTGCGAGCGCGTCCCGGCGAAGCTGCTCCAGCGCTGCGGCGTCGTTCGCCTCCGCGGTCGCGGGCACGGCGTCCGCGAGATCGGACGGGGTGTCGGCCGGGAGCTCCGTGATCACGGTCGAGCCGAGAACGGAGTCCGCGGCAGCAAGCGGGTCGCGCGCGGCGGCAAGAGCCGTCCCGGGGACGTTCGGCTCGATCAGGACGTCGATCGTGCCACCGCAGGCGAGCCCGACCGACCACGCCTCCTCGTTGGTGACCCCGTAGCGAATCACGCGGGAGTCGCCACGCTGGCGAGATTCGAGGACTGCCTCCGCCGCCGCGCCCTCGATGCAGCCACCGCTCACCGAGCCGATCATCCGGCCGTCGTCCGCGACGAGCAGCACCGAACCGGCCTGCCGCGGCGACGAGCCGTAGGTGCGAATCACCACCGCCCGGCCGACCTCGTGGCCCTCGGCACGCCACGCGTCGTACTGAGTGAGGAGCTCCCTCATGGCGCCACCGTAGGTGAATTCCGCGGGCTAGGTGATCCGCGGCGCAATGCTCGGGTCCTCGGGCACGATCGGAAGCGGTGACGCGACCGTGGCCGGCTGCTCCGACGGCGGCACGGGTTGCACGTGGGCGGCCGCCTCGCTCCCGCGGCGCACGTCCGCCGCGCGCGCCCCGGCGAGCACCTCGCCGAGCCGCTCCAGGCTGGCGATCGTGCCGGC
>CAYXVP010000213.1:0-4155 GCA_964468305.1 uncultured Anaerolinea sp.
CAGCCCTCGCCGACGGCGCCGATCCACTTCGAGGGCGCGACGCCGCACACCTCGATGTAGGTGCTGAGGCCCATGCCGAGGTACTTGCCGCGCTTGCGCGCCTCCGCCTTTGCGCCGGCGAGATTCGCGTAGCCAGCGGCGGCCAGCGCCTTGTCGAGCGCCGGCTCGTAGTTACCGGAGTCGATGGAGATCTTGGCGCCACCCGACGCGGTACCCAGGCCTGACGGGTTCTCGTACGGGAACGCGTCGGGCGGGATGAAGTTGCGCCGCCGGACCTCCGCGCGGTCCATCCCGATCTCGGCAGCGAACAGGTCCATCGCTCGCTCGATGACGTAGGTGGCCTCGGGCCGGCCCGCGCCGCGATACGCGTCGACGAACGTGGTGTTGGTGTACACGCCCACGACCTCGGCGTAGACGTTCGGGATCTTGTAGCAGCCGGACAGGACCCTGGCGTAGAGCGTCGTCGGGATGCCTGGTCCGATGGTCGATAGGCGGCCACCGAGGTTCGCATACGTCTTGACCCGCACCGCGTCGACGGTGCCGTCGCGCTTGCCCGCGATCTCCAGGTAGGTGATGTGGTCGCGGCCGTGGATCGTGGATTGGTAGTTCTCGCGGCGGCCCTCGACCCACTTGACCGGCCGCCCGCCGTTGCGCTTCGAAGCGAGCAGCGCCAGTGGCATGTCCGCATAGGTGAAGATCTTCGAGCCGAAAGCGCCGCCGACGTCCGGGCTGATGCACCGGATCTTGTGCTCCGGGATGCCCATCACGAAGGCGGCGAGGAGCAGGCGCTGGATGTGCGGGGTCTGGCTCGACATCCAGATGGTGTATTCGTCAGTGCCGGGGTTGTACCAGCCGATGTCGCCTCGGGTCTCCATAGGGTTCGGGATCAGGCGCTGGTTGACCAGACGCTGCTTGACGACTACCTCGGCGGCCTTGATGGCCTTCGTCGTTCCGTCCTTGTCGCCGACCGACCATTCGAACACGATGTTGTTCGGAGCGGTCGAATGCAGCTGCGGCGCCCCAGGCTGTGTCGCCTTCTCGGCGTCAACAACCGACGGCAGCGGCTCCCAGTCGACGAGGATGGCCTCGACCGCATCGGCTGCCTGCTCAACGGTCTCCGCGACGACTGCGGCCACGCCCTCGCCGTTCCACTTGACCGCGTCGGTGGCGAGCACCCGCGGCGTGCTGACGTTGTTCTGGATGCCCGCCGAGCCGCCGGCCGGCCAGGCCATGGGCAGCGGGTTGTAGGGCACGTCGGCGCCGACGATGACGTCGAGCACCCCCGGCATCGACTTCGCGACCTCGATGTCGATCGATTTGATGTTCGCGTGAGCGTACGGGCTGCGCAGGATCGCCATGTACGCAATCCCGGGCATTGAGATGTCGTCGAGATAGCGACCCTTGCCGGTGATCAGGCGGCGGTCCTCGACCCGCTTGACCGGCTTGCCAACGACGGCCTCTGAGATGGTCTCCGCAGACATCGTCGCCCCCTCACCCGGCCGTGCCGGCAGACGCGCCGGCTGCGGTCGGCTCGGCGCCGACGGTGCCACCCATCGAGTCCGCCGCGGACCGAATCGCCGCGACGATGTTGTGGTAGCCCGTGCACCGGCAGTAGTTGCCGGCGAGAGCGTGCCGAATCTCGCCGTCGGATGGATGCGGGTTCTTCGACAGCAGATCGGCCGCCGTCATGATCATGCCCGGGGTGCAGAAGCCGCACTGCAGGCCATGCTGCTCCCAGAACGCGTTCTGGATCGGATGCAGGCCTTCGGCCGGGGTAAGGCCCTCCACGGTGGTGACGCTCGAGCCGTCGGCCTGGACGCCCAGCACGGTGCACGACTTGACAGCGTTGCCGTCCATCAGGACCGTGCACGCGCCGCACTGGCTGGTGTCGCAGCCGACGTGGGTTCCGGTGAGGCCCAGGTCCTCCCGCAGGACCTGGACCAGGAGACGTCTGGGTTCGACGTCGAGGTCACGGCGGGTGCCGTTCACAGTCAGCGAAATACGCTCTGCCACTGGCGGGACCTCCTTGCCTCCGAGGTCCGCGTTGCACGCCGGATTGGTGGCGTCGCGGGCTGTCCGCATCGTGTCACTGCGCCCGCGCCGCTGCAACTCCGGCTGCGAATCGCGGGTGTCACTCGCCGAAATGACGGAGCCCCGGCGGTCGGGCCGGGGCTCCGCGATTACCCGCGCGAGCAGGTCGCTAGTTGATGAATGAGTTGATGAACCCGAGGTCGAAGGCGTTGTCGAGGCGGTAGACGCCGCCCTGGCCGCCGCAGGTCCAGTTCTTGCCGAACGAGGTCACCGCGGCGACGACGTTAGTGCCGGCAAGGAAGTTCGGGCCGCCCGAATCACCGAAGCAGGTGCCGCCGGTGTTGGCGTTGTTGGACAGGATGATCGAGTAGTCGTGGGCGTAGCCACCGTTGATCCCGATGAGTCGAGGGTGGGCGATCATCCGGATCCGGTTGGAGACGTCCTTCCAGGACGAGGCATTGGGGAAGGCCTTTTGCAGCCCGAAGCCCACGGAGTCGAACGTCACGTTCGAGCTGTTCTTGAGGCTGTCGAACTGGCCAGCGGTCGGCAGCGCGCCGAACGAGCCCGGGTTGTACGGGTGGTCGAGGACCACGACGCCGAGGTCGTTCGTGAAGAACGCGTTCGGGTTGTAGTGGGGGTTCTCGTGAATCGAGCCGGTGATCGCAGTCTCGTTCGCACCGGCGCACGGGTAGCCGGCGATCCCGGTGCAGCTCCGCGTCGTCAGCGTGAACGCGGGATCCGGCGTGATCAGCGTGTTCTTGAAGAACACGACGGCGTAGGTCGGGGGGCCGAAGCCCTGGCTGGCGTCGGGCTCGACGCAGTGCCCCGCGGTCACGAAGACGGTCGGAGAGATGAGCGTGCCGCTGCAGCGCCACAGGTACTGGCCGCCGGCGGCGTGGGCGGTCATGAGGCCCACGTAGGGGTGGGCACTGCCGTCGAGGCTGCCGTTCGTGATGGCGCCCGCGGGAGTGGCGAAAACCGCGACGAGCAGGCTCGCCGCGGCGAGAGCCGCCGCGAACGCGCGGACGCCTCGGGATCGGGTACGCATGTGCTCCTCCAAGCGAAGACGTTCTCCGGGCATGTTCGCGCCGCTCGTGCGCGCCGCCTTCCCAGCGCCCGTCAGGCACGGGACTCTACCGGAGGAACCTCCAACGTGCTTTGCGCCGCGACGGGTAGCGGTGCGCCACGGCACCGACCGCGATCAGTCGTCCGCCGACCAGCTCGTTGCCGGCTCACCGCGCATCACCGCCGCCCCGGCCTGGATCGACCGCACGATCGACTGGTAGCCGGTGCAGCGGCAGTAGTTGCCCTGGAGCGCGTCGCGAATCTCGCCATCGGACGGGTCCGGCGAGCGGTCGAGCAGATCGAGCGCGGTCATCAGCATGCCCGGCGTGCAGTAGCCGCACTGGAGCCCGTGGTGCTCGACGAACGCGGCCTGGAGCGGATGGAGGTGATCAGGGTCGGGGGCGAGATCCTCGACTGTCCGCACGGTCCAGCCATCCGCCTGCACGGCGAGGACCGTGCACGACTTCACCGCGCGGCCGTCGAGATGGACCGTGCAGGTCCCGCACTGGCTCGTGTCGCAGCCGATCTTCGTTCCGGTCAGGTCGAGGTCGTCGCGAAGGACGTGGACGAGGAGTCGGCGCGGCTCCACGTCGAGCGCGACCGCGCGGCCGTTGACGGTAAACCGAACGGCGACCTTGGCCGGAGCCGCCGCATCCGGAGCCGCGACGCCGCCGTCGTTCAGGCCGGCACCCCCACCGCGGCCACGTCCTCGAACGCGTTGCCGATGCCGTCGACCATCCGGTCGATCTGGTCCTCGGTGATTACGAACGGCGGCGAGATGTGGATCGCGTGGCCGCGCAGGACGCGGCTCGCGACGCCGTGGCGCAGCGCCGCAGCGACGACCTTGTCCGGCGCAGCCGGATCCCCCTCGAGCACCTGGGGCTTGAGCGCGATCGCGGCGGTGAGGCCGACGTGCCGAATCTCGCCCACGAGCGGCGCATCCGCCAGGCGCTCGACTGCGGTCGCCAGCACCGGCCCCAGCCGCTTCACCCGACCGACCAGGCCCCCGCGCTCGATGCTGTCGATGTTCGCCCGCCCGGCCGCCCGGGCCCCGGGAGG
>CAYXVP010000214.1:0-4151 GCA_964468305.1 uncultured Anaerolinea sp.
GGAATTTGTTGTTCCTGGGCCGCCGCGACGACCTTGTACAAGGCCACGTCGCGCTCCGGCGGCTCGCCCACGAAGAGCGTCCGGGTCATGTCGCTTCGATAGCCCTCGCACTGCGCCCCGAAGTCGAACAGGAGGACCTTGCCCGGCTCGATCGGCCGCATCCCTGGCGAGCCGTGGGGCAGCGCCGCCTCGGCCCCGGCGAGGCAGGCGACGTCGAAGGCGAGGCGATCCGCGCCGCCGGTCCGGATCCGCCACTCGAGATCCAGAGCGAGCTCCTTCTCGCTCACGCCCGGCCGGATCGACGGGAGCAGCGAGGCCAGCGCCCGATCGGCGATGGCGCAAGCGGCGGCCACGCGCTCGAGCTCCGACGGCTCCTTGAGTTGGCGCTGGGCCTCGACCCAGCCCTCGATCGGGACAAGCTCCACCTCTGGCGCCGCGGCGGCGAGTCGCTCCCAGGTCAGGTGCGGGATCGTCGCGGCCTCGATGGCGACGCGGCGCACGCCGGCGGCAGCGATCAGCCGCGGCCAGAGGTCGTGGAGCTGCTGGTTGGCCTCGAACAATGTCGACTCCGGCGCCTCGCGCCTGACGGCGATCGTGTAGCGGCTGTCGGCGATGACCCAGACCTGCTCCCCGCCAACGAGGAACTTCCCGGAATCGCCCGAGCCGGTGACTTCGCCCTCGTCGAACGGCAGCCCGGTGAGGTAGCGCATGTGCTCCCAGCGCACCCCGAAATAGCCGTCGACACCCTCCGCCGCCATCCGCTCCCGCAGGCGCCCGAGGCGCTGAGGTCGCGCCGCGCGATCCGCCTCCGCCCACGCGCCACGCTGGGTGGCCGATGGGGGCGGCGCGAAGTCGGCCGGGTGCGGCCAATGGTCGGGCCGCAGCTCGCCGAGCTCGGCGGCAAACCCAAGGCCGGTCAGGACGTCGCGCTCGGTCGTGGCACGCCCGGTCACTTGATGTAGCCGTACTTGCGCAGGTTCGCCTGGTGCTCCTTGAGGGTCTTGGCGAAGGCGTGCTCATGGGTGTTGGGGATGAGCACGAAGTACAGATAGCCCGTAGCCGTGTTCGGGTTGAGCGCGGCGTCGATCGAGGCCAGACTCGGCGTCGAGATGGGGCCGGGGATGAGGCCATCGACCTGGTACGTCTGGTAGCCCTGCAGGTCGGCGTCGACATGAACCGACGCTAACGGCCCGGCCGGGACCTTCCAGAAGAAGTACTCCTGCCATTTCTCGAACGGCAGCTGGGCGAGCGCCATGGTGTCCGTGGCGAAGGTCACCGTCGGGTCGGCATTGAGGATCCGGGCCACGCCCTTGTAGCCGTTGAGCCGGTTCTGGTAGACGCCGGCGATGAGGGGTCGCTCCTTGTCGACGGCGGCCTCGTGCTCGACGATCGAAGCCAGGGTCACGATCTGGTAGAACGTCATGTGCCGTGCCGCCGGCACGGCAATCCGGTCCGGCCCGACGACCTCGGCGAACCGGTCCAGCAGCTTCCGGATCAGGCCCTCCGCGGTCGTGACCTCGGCCGGCCCGCCGGTCGACGCGGTGACCAGGGTGTATGTATCGGGGTACAGGAACCCCTCGAGGCTTGCGCCCTTCGGCAGCTGCAGCCAGTCGTAGTCGGCGAGGAGCTCGGCCGGCGGGTGCTTCGCCAGGTCATAGAAGTCCTTCGGGTCGAAGCCGACCTGCTTGGTCTGGAGCAGCGCGGTCATCTGCTCGATCCGGAGGCCTTCCCGGAAGGTGATGTCCTCGGTGGTCACCGTCACCCGGGCCGTGATGAGGGCGTCCGCGACCTCGACCGGCGTCATGTTGGCGCGGAGGACGAACGTCCCGGCGGCGAGCTTGTCGCTGAGGCCGTTCTCGAGCGCCGCGAACAGGAACGGCCGCGGGTTCGTGGCGTAGCCCTCCTGGACGAGGCGCGGCGCGAGCGTGTAGATGGTGTCGCCGGGGTTCACGGTGAAGACCTGCTCGGTGGCGTCGCCGCCGTTGGGCGCCGTCAGGGCCGCGCCGAGGTCCTCGCGGACAAGATCGGCCACGAACGGGAAGCGCATGATCGAGCCCGGGTTGTCCCACGCCCAGCCGACGACGCCCGTCCGCAGGACCGGTCGCAGCGCCGTGAGCATGACGAGCAGCACGATGCCGGCGAGGACCCCGGCGAAGAGCAGGAACCTGATGATGCCCGGCAGCCGGAAGCCCGACCGCTCGGGACGGCGGCGCGGGCTGAGCGGTGGGTTGCCGCGGCCGTCCGAGGCGCGCCAGGACGGCATCTCGGGCTCCCGCGGCCCGCGCCCGCTGCGGACCGTCACCCGGTCACGCGGGCATGTCGAGCGTCGAGCTCGTCCTGGAGGATGATCGCGGCTGCCTCGCGGTCCACCCGTTCACGATACCGGTCCCGCTGGGTCCGCGACGGCGGACCACCGGATCGACCGCGGGGCATGGGACCGAGGCGGGACTCGGCGAGGTGGCTCGAGAGCCGCTCGTCGCGCAGCGTGACGGGTAGCCCGAGCTGGGCGGCGACCGCCCTCGCCCAGCTCGCCGCGGCGTCGGCCATGAGTCCCTCGGTGCCGCTCGCCTCGAGCGGCAACCCGACCACGAGCTCCGCGACGCCATGCTCCCGCGCGATTCGCCCCAGCGTGGCGGCGTCGTCCGCGGCCGCGAGCGACCGCGCGCGGTTCACGGTGGCGAGCGGTCTCGCGGACAGCCCACCGGCATCGGCGATAGCCAGCCCGATGCGCCGCTCGCCGAGGTCGATGCCGAGGAGCGCGCCGCGCCCCTCTGGGCTCGTCACGGGCTCGCCGACGGCGCCGATTGCGGCGCGGCGAGCGTGAAGTCGATCCGGTCGCCGTTGGTCGGGATCGTCGTGACCCAGTCCGGCCAGAGCGAGATCGACACGTCGCCGTAGGCCTCCATGCGGGATCGCGCCTGGGCGACGACGAGGCCCCGTATCTGGGCGAGGAGCACGGCCTGGTCGACGTCGTGGACCTCGGTCGCGCCGACCGACACCGGGAGTGACACGGCGTCGCCGACGACCGTCGGATCGCCCATCTGGACCGTGGTCGAGCCGTCGGGCAGCGTCCAGCCCCGGTCGGCCGGGGCGGCGGTGGCGGATGCGCCCAGGCCCTCGATGGGGCTGGGATCGACCCCGAGAACCGAGCCCTCGGCCGTCGCGCCCAGCTCGAACTGCGCGCCCTCGGTACCGACGAGGGTGGTCGTGTCGACACTCGGCGTCGGCGTCCCCACGGTCGCCGATTCCTTGAGCAGGCGGATTCCGCTCGAGACGCCGGCGGCACCGGTCACCTGCGTATCGAGCTGCTGCTGCAGCGCGTCGCCGAGCGCGAGCTGCGCGGTGGCGATGTCGCCTTCGCTGACGACGGTTCGCTGCTCGTGTGCGCCGCCCGATGTCGCCTGCTCGTTGGTGACGTGGGTGAGCCGCTTGTTCTCGCCCTTCGGCACGATCGTGATCGTGTTGTTGTTGACGTTGCCGCCCGGCCCCGGGTCGACCGCCTCGACGCCAACCTTGGCCGTTGAGGGAACGATCGTGTACACGAACTCGATCCTCGCGTTTGGCAGGTTCACGTCGGCCAGCGTGGCGAACGCGATACCGTCCTTGGTCGACACGATCGCGCCCTTCGCGATCTGGTTCCCCCGGCCGGTATCGAAGTTGGAGAAGGTGACCTCGCCCGTCGACCTGGTGTCGACGGTCTTCGTGCCGGTCGCGGTGAACGTATCGCTGACCTGGAGCGGGAAGGTGAAGCGCTGCGCCGGGATCGCGAGCGTCGTCGGATCCGGCTGGAGGACGTCGGTCCGGGCCACGATGGTCAGCGACAGCGGCCCGACCTCCTGCGAGCGTGGGTGGAGCACGATCGTGGCCGCGGGCAGGAGCTGGACGGCGAGGAATCCGAGGACGACGACCGCGACCACGACCCCGACGCCCACCCCGATCGCGACCCGGGGCGGGATGGGCGCCCGAGCTGGCCCCACGAGGGGGAGTCGCGGCGAGCTCCGCCGCGGCGTGGTGATGACTCGTGTCGCCGTGTCGTCGGCGTCGGAGAGCTCGGGGAGCGAGAGCTGGGTGGCTGGGCCTGCAGCCGCGACGGCTGCGCCGGCGGCCGGCGCGTCGTGGCCGTTCGCCGACGGGCCAGCCGGAGCGCCGCC
>CAYXVP010000215.1:0-4133 GCA_964468305.1 uncultured Anaerolinea sp.
GCCTCTGGGGTCGGGGGGCCGTTCGCCGGACCCGTCGCCAGGAGGAGCTCGACGGCGCGCCGGTTGATGACCGGCAGCGCGCCCGGCAGGCCGAGGCGGACCGGGCAGGTGTGACTGTTCGGCCGGGCGCCGTCGTAGGCCGTCGAGCAGGCGCAGAACATCTTCGACGCGGTGCGCAGCTGGCAGTGAACCTCGACGCCGATGACGGCTTCGTAGCGCTCGTGAACGGCGGCCGACGGACCGGCCGAAGCGGTCGTGGTCATCGCCGCCGAGTGTCGCACACCGGGTCTGGAGATCCGGCTCCGCGGATCCGGGTCGGGGGCCGCGAATCAGGTCGTGTAGGTGCCTCGCAGATCGACGACGTGCTTGCCGTCGCCGCTCTTGATGTCCTTGCACACGAAGGTGCCGTGGACGGACTTCACCCCGACGGCCATGCCCACCGTGCACTCGGCGGCGCGCGAGGTGAAGGTGACGGGAAGGTTGTCGATGAGCATCGTCCAGCTCAGGACGAAGTCCGCGGCGGTCGTTCGGGTGCCCTGCGAGGCGATTCCGTCGAGGCCGAGCGACTGGCCGGTGGAATCGGTCCACGTCGCGGTGACGCGCGAGTCGACGGCGGGGCCGGCGCCGGTCGCGCCCGTCAACGTGAAGATCTCGCTCACGCTCCCCGTGAGCTCGACCGAGGCAGTGCCCGGGACGGCGGTCGGCGGGGCGACCGCGCCGGTTCCCTGGGTGCTGCCAGGGCCGCCCGAGCCGGAGGCCGGGCTGCCGCCGCCGAGCAGGCTCACACCAAGCAGGGCCAGGCCGATGACGACCGTGCCCCCGGCAAGGACGCGCGGATCACGAATCAGCTTGCGCGGATCGCGGACGAGCTGGCGCCGCTTACGGGCGTTCATGGCCGCCGGGAGTCCGGCGGAGACCATGCCCTTCGGCTGGGGGCGAGGCTGGACGATCGGCGGCGCATCGATCGCGCCGGTGACTGCCTGGAACGCCACAGCATCGGCGACGGGCCGGGCGGCGGCCCGGTAAGCCGGCGCCGCCTGGGTAGCCGCGTGGTAGACGGGCGCGGGCTCGGGTTGGCGAGCGACGGGCTGGAAGGGCGCGCCCGTCTCGAGCTCGGCCTTCTTCGAGCGGCCGAGCTTCGGCAGCTTCAGCGACAGCCCTCGGCGCTTTGTTCCCGCGGCAGGCGCAGCGACGGCCGCGGGGGCATCGACCAGCGCGGCGGCGAGGTCCTGCTGCGTGAGCCCGGGCGCCGGCGGAGCGGCGTCAGCGAGCGAATCGACCGATTCGTCGTCGTCCGGGGCGACTCCGGTGGTGTAGGCAGCCAGCGGCAGATCGTCGAGCGATCGCCCGTGGAACGACATTCAGTACGACACCCCTGCGCACGCGCCAATGACGGCGCGCCCCCGATCGTCGGAGCACACGATCGGCGCGTCAATGCACCAAGCGTCATGCCTCGAATGGGAGGGGTGGGGTGCGGGCCGGTCCGGTCGGGCCGGCTCAGTGAAGCCGCTCGACGAACCGTCCGATCCGCGTCATCGCGTCCTCGAGGCGCTCGTACGACGTCGCGTAGCAGGCTCGGACATGGTCCGCGCCCGACGGCCCGAACGCACCGCCCGGCACCACGGCCACGTGCTCCTCCTCGAGCAGCCGGTCCGAGAACGTCTCCGAATCGAGGCCGGTCGAGATGATGCGGGGGAAGGCGTAGAAGGCCCCCCGCGGCTCGAACGTCTCGAGGCCCATGGCGTTGAACCGATCGACGACGAGGCGCCGGCGCCGGTCGTACTCGGCAACCATGCGGGCGACCTCCGGCTCGCCCTCGACGAGGGCCACGAGCGCGGCGTCCTGGGCCATCGTCGGCGCCGTCATGATCGTGTACTGGTGGATCTTGAGGATGCCCTCGATGATCGGCGCCGGTGCGGCCAGCCAGCCGATGCGCCAGCCGGTCATGGCGTACGCCTTCGAGAAGCCGCCCATCAGGATCGTCCGCTCGCGCATGCCCGGCATCGAGGAGAAGGCGCGGTGGCGATACGAGCCGTACGCGAGCCGGTCGTAGATCTCGTCGCTGTAGACGAGCAGGTCGTGTCGCTCGGCGATCGCCGCCAGCTCCTCCTGGACCTCCGGCGGGAGGACGGCGCCGGTCGGGTTACACGGGTAGCCGAGGAAGAGGGCCTTCGTGCGCGGCGTGATCGCGGCCTCCACGGCCCCCGGGTCGAGGGCGAAGTCGTCCTCGAAGCGGGTCGCGACGTGCACGGTCGTCCCGCCGGCGAACACGATCGCCGGCACGTAGGCCACGTATGACGGCTCGTGGAGGATCACCTCGTCGCCCGGGTCGCACGTCGCCCGCAGGGCCAGGTCGACCGCCTCGGACGCCCCGACCGTGATCAGCAGCTCGCCCTTCGGGTCGTAGTCGACGCCGTACAGCCGCTGCAGGTGCGCCGCCAGCGCCTTTCGCAGCTCGAGCGTCCCGTAGTTGGACGTGTAGTGGGTCCGGCCCTCGCGGAGGGATTCCACGCCGGCCTCGATGATCGAGCGCGGCGTGTCGAAGTCCGGCTCCCCCACTCCGAGGCTGATGACGTCGGACATCGTCGCGACGATGTCGAAGAATCTGCGGATCCCCGACGGTGGGACCTCGCGCACGCGTTGCGCGAGCGCGCGTTCCGTCAGGGGGGCGCGCACGGGGGCCGTCGTCACGCCGGCAAGCCTACTCGACGCCGCTGTGGCCCCGCACCACCGCGGGATTGCCCGCGCCAGAGGAAGTGAAACAACGGCTGGACTCCGGCGTTCATGGATCGCTTTGTCCCGCCAGCGTCCCGGCGCTCGACGGGCAGGAACCGAGCCGGGAACGTGGAGCGAACAGGCCGCTGTGGCTCCTCGAGGAGGGATGTGAGGGATGTCCAGGATGACGCTGCACCTGCGAGCGCGTGCGCTCGCGCTCGCTGCTGCCTTCGCCATCGCTAGCTGCCAATCGGCGCAGCCATCGTCGACGACACCCGCCGGCGGGACGAGCGCGCCGCCCACCATCGCCGCAACGACCCTGCCCAGCCCGACCGCGGCCCCTATCAACGTGGTGCCGCTGTTCACCGAGGCGATGAAGGGCCTGAGCTCCGGCGTCGTCCAGCTGGACGGCAGCGCCACGGTCGGGCCGATCAAGGTGAATATCGCCGGGACGACCACGTTCGACGGCCCTGACAACCAGGGCAACCTGACGACGACCGTTGCCGGCGTCGCCACCGTGGTCAAGACGGTGATGGTCGCCGGGAAGGCGTACACGAAGACCGGCGACGGACCATGGCTGCCCGCACCCGCGCCGACCGGCGGCGACCTGACCAAGTCGCTCAAGACCTCAGCCGCGGGATCGTTCACCGACCAAGGGACGGACACGCGGAGCGGCCTAACCGTCCACAAGCTGACAGCGGCGAGCGGATCGGCGTTCGACCCGAGTGTCTTCCTGTCGTCGGCGACGGGCGTGTCCAACGTTGCGGGCACGACGATCTTCTACTGCGCGGATGACGGCACGCCGGTGGGCGCGACGATCCAGCTGACCTGGAAACAGGCGGCCGGCGCGCAGACGCTCGACGCGTCGATGACCTTCGATATCAATTTCAGCTCGCTCGGCTCGGCCGAGACGATCCGTGTCCCGGAGTCTGTCTGGCAGCGGTTCACTTCGGGCCGGTACGGCTACACCCTCGCCTACCCGCCGGACTACAACTACTCCAAGGACAAGACCTACGACTCCTTCATCGGCCCGGACTCCACGGTCTTCAGCGCCTCGCGCTCGAGGACTCAGGGCTACACCCTCAATGTCCTGGCCAAAGGCGAGCTCAGCTCGATCAAGTCCACGTTCAAAACGAAGTCGGTCTCGAACTCCGGGATCACGGTCGGCGGTCTCCAGGGGCGGCTGCTCACCGCAAGCGGCACGAACGCGAACTTCGGTGGAGCGGTCGTGGTCAACGAGGCGATCGCGGTCAAGGGCGCGTACGCGTACTACCTGGTGTGGTTCTCGAAGCCCGGCAACGAGGCGGCCGATCTGGCCACCTTCAAGCAGGCGATCATGACCTTCGCGATCACGTCGTAGCGGCCCGGGCTTGGCCAGGCCGCAGCGGCCGGGTCGGCGCCGTTACGCCGCGAGCCTG
>CAYXVP010000216.1:0-4123 GCA_964468305.1 uncultured Anaerolinea sp.
GGGGGGGGGGGGGGCACGAGGGCGGGCACGAGGGTTTCGGCATGGACCGGCCGGCGCTGCCGGACCGTTTCGGGCGCCACGAGGGCCCGGGCGCGACCCTCGCGGCGCTGTTCTCGGACGAGGCGCGCCGCGCGCCGGGCGTGACTCGCGACGATCCGTACTACCCGCTGCTAGACGCGACGCTCGAGCCGGCGCCGTTCCGGCCGGGCGGGCCGGCACTCTGGCTCGGCGGGCAGCGGTCGCGAGGGATCGCCCTCGCGGCCAGCTTCGCCGACGGCTGGATCATGCCCGGCAATCGGGCCGGCGACGTCGCCTATTTCCTCGACCGTCGCGACGCGCTTCGCCGGGCCCTCGAGGCGCGGGGTCGTGACCCCGGCTCGTTTGCCTACGCCGCCCAGATCAACGTGCTGGCCGGGCCGGACGGTCGGCGGCGCGCCCGCGAGTCGGCGCTGGAGTTCCTCCGAGTGGGCGCCGACCACATGACGCTCGGCATCGTTGCTCGCGACGGCCCGCCGGCGCTCGAGGCGATGGCGCGCGAGGTCGCGGAGCCGGTCGCGCAGGCGGCGGGTCGCACGTAGTCGATCGCCGGGTCCCCTATCCTCGACGGCCAATGCGCCGACTGGTGATCCTGACCGAGGGCAACTTCGGGCCGCATCACGGCAAGACCGCGATGGGCGTGATTCGATACGGCACCGACCCCATCGCCGCCGTCCTGGACTCCTCGATCGCAGGCCGCAACGTCCGCGAGTGGCTACCGGATAAGGACATCCCGGCCGTCGCGACCCTCGCCGAGGCGCTCGCGCTGCCGGAGCCCCCCAACACGCTCCTCATCGGGATCGCCCCGACGGGCGGCAAGCTGCCGGACTCATGGCGGCGGACCATCCTTGCGGCGATCGACGCGGGCCTCGACATCCATTCGGGCCTGCATACGTTCATCGGCGATGACCCCGAGTTCGCCGCCGCGGCGTCGGTCAGGGGCGCGCAGATCGTCGACTATCGGCGGCCGCCGGAGCGCACGGAGACAGCCGTCGGTCGCCCCCACTCGCCGGGCAAGCGGGTCATCCTGACGGTCGGAACGGACTGTGCCATCGGCAAGATGTCCGTCGCGCTGGAGCTCCGGAAGGCCGGCCTGGCGCAGGGCGACCGGGTCGTCTTCGTCCCGACCGGCCAGACGGGGATGATGATCGACGGCTGGGGCGTGGCGGTCGACCGCGTCATCAGCGACTTCGTGCAGGGCACGGTCGAGTGGATGCTCGAGGAGGGCGAGGAGCGCGGCGACTGGCTCATCGTCGAGGGGCAGGGCTCGCTCGACCACCCGGCGTACTCGTCCGTCACCCTCGGGCTCATCCATGGCTCGACGCCGCAGGCGATGGTTATGGTACACAAGCCGGGTCTCGACAACCACGACTTCGACCACCGGCCGGACGTCCGCTTTCCCATCGCGAAGCTGCCCGGGTTCATCAAGCTCCACGAGCGGGTGGCCGGGCTCGTCGCGCCGTCGAAGGTCGTCGCAATGGCGCTCAACACGATGCTCTATCCAGCCGACGATGATGCGCGGCGGGTCATCGACGAGATCGCCTCTGAGACGGGCCTGCCGACGGACGACCCGGTTCGCTTCGGTGCGGATCGGCTCTGGCCGGCGATCCGCGATGCCGTCGACGCGCTGCCGTGGGTCGCTCGCGCACTCCCGGTGCACGCCGGCTGATGGCCGCGGGCGTCGCGCCGGCGGCGACGCCGCTGTCGCTGCGGCACGAGGTGCTGCGGCTTGCGCTGCGCGACCCATTTCGGATCGCTCGATCCGATCACGACGCCGGCCATGCCGTTACGACCGTCGTGATCGAGCTGCGCGACCCGCGATTTCCCGATGCGGTCGGGCTCGGCGAGGGCTACCCGGACCGGTTCTACGGCGAGACCGTCGACACGATGGCCGCGGTCTTCCCGACGCTGCTGGCGGCCGCGGGCGCTGTCGAGCCGACGGTCGCCGGGCTGCGAGCCGCGAGCGATCGCGTCCAGGCCGCGATTCGCTGGAACGGCGGGGCGAAGTGCGCGGTCGACTCGGCGCTGCACGACCTTGTCGGCAAGGTCGCCGGCGAGCCGGTCCATCGCCTCCTCGGCCTGTCGACCGACATCCCACCGACAGACTTCACCCTCGGGCTCGACGCGCCGAGGGTGGTGGCCGAGCGCGCGCGCCGGGCCAGCGCGTTTCCAGCGCTCAAGATCAAGGTGGGCGGGCCGGCCGACCTCGCCACACTGGAGGCGGTGCGCGAGGTCTATGACAAGCCGATCCGCGTCGACGCCAACACGGGCTGGACGCCGGACACGGCGCGAGCGCTGCTCCCGCCCATGGTCGACCTGGGGGTCGAGCTCATCGAGCAGCCGTTCCCGGCGACCCGGCTCGCGTGGCTGGCCGAGCTGCAGCAGGCCTCGCCCCTGCCGATCGTCGCCGACGAGTCGTGCGTCACCATCGAGGACCTCGATGCGCTCGTCGGTGTCACGGCGGGCGTCAACGTCAAGCTCGCCAAGTGCGGGGGGCCCGGCCCGGCCGCGCTGATGCTGGCGCGAGCGCGCGACCTCGGCTTCCGGACGTTCCTCGGCTGCATGGAGGAGACGTCAGTGGCCATCGCCGCATCGGCTGCGGTTGCGTCCCTCGCCGACTGGGTCGACCTGGACGGCAACCTGCTTCTTGCCGACGATCCGTTCGGTGGCCTGGCGCTCGGCGAGGACCATCGCTGGCGCCTGACCCATGCGCCAGGGCTGGGTGTGGAGCGGCGCGGATAGGTGTGGATAAGTTCGTGGACGAAAAGGTGGAGAAACCGTCTTCCGGGACATCAGGCGCCGGCCGTACCATCCCGTAGGACTCATCGACCGCGCCGGGAAGCGGGTCATCGGACCATCTGAACAGCCCCACCGGCGCCGCGGTCCATCACGCCGTGGTCGTCGGGCCAGTCCCGCTGCGCCCCAGACGGGATCGATCGAGGATGCCAATTCATGGTCGCGCGCTCCGCGCCTGAGCACATCATCACGGCCGACGCCGTCGAGTTCATTCGCTTCTGCTACGCCCGCCGCCGGGTCGGCTGGCCGGAGCTCTATGACGAGATGTGCGCGGTCGCGAGCCGCGGGCTCTTTCGCGGCTGGGGGCCCGATGAGCTCGCCGGGCACGGGATCAAGTTCGGCCTGTTCGAGATGCCATGCCTGGCCGCGACGGTCGCCGAGATCGTGGCCGAGGACCGAGCGCGGGCGACGGCGGCAGCGGTGCCGCATGGCAGTCGTCGGAGCCCGGCTACCGCCTGAGCCCGGCCATCGCCTGAGCTCCAGCGGGCGGGGCGCCGAGGATTGCTATGCGCTACGCGCGGATGCGGCGCCTCGCCATCTCGCCCTCGATCTGGCGCTCCGCCTCGACGTAGCCGTCGATCTCGTCGCGCAGCTGGTTCGCCTCGGGTGTGTACAGGTGCACCTGCTGCTGGAGGATGTAGCTGAGGCGGCGGCTGGTCATCCGGACGTGGTCGAGGTTCTTCAGCAGCACCAGCGGGTCCATCGCCGCCAGGTCCGACGGGTGGTACATCTGCTTCACGGCGGCATTCTATCGACGGCGATGTCCGCCGCGGCCCGACTAGATAGGGCGAAGCTTCGGCGGCCAGCTCCAGTCGACCGGCAGTCGCGCGCCGGAGGCGGCCCGCCGCCGAGCGGCATCCGTCGCCCCGAGGATCAGGATCCGGTCCACCTGCGTGGCGCGGCCGGCCTCGCGGCCCCACAGCTTGGTCATCTTGCGGTGGGCGTGGATGTCGTCGTCGGCGATGCCGGCCAGGTGATAGCCCTCGGGCGCGGCGGCGGCTTCCCAGACGCGCTCGGCGAGGGCGTGCCCATCCGCGTTTGCGCGGCCGCGGTCGGTGGCGACGTCGCCGACGATCACGATCGCGATCCCGTCGTCGGTGAGCGTGGGCCGCAGGTCGTGCAGGACCGCCCGCAGGAACTCGAGGTACGGCGCACGCCGGTGCGCGTCGTCGAGCGATGCATCGACCGCCTTCGAATCGATACCGAGAAACCACGCGCGAAGCCAGTTGTAGTAGCCGTACTTCACGACGCGCAGATATGGCGGCGAGGTGACCACGAGCCGAATCCGATC
>CAYXVP010000217.1:0-4123 GCA_964468305.1 uncultured Anaerolinea sp.
TTCGTTGGGGTCGCCCGGCGATGGAACTGGGCTCGCCTCGATCGGTACGTCGCGGCACTGGCGCCGGCCGGCGGCACGCGACCGAGGCTCCCGCCGGGTGGGAGCGAATCTGCCGACGGTCCGCTCGCCGGTTTCGAGGCCGCCATGCTGGCCCTCCGAACCGTCGATGGGCTGCCGGGGCGCTCACTGGATGCGACGACCCACGCCGGGATCGAGCGGCAGCTGGCAGAGCCCCTTGCGGCCGGTCTCCTCGATCGAACGCCCGACGGAGGTCTCGCCCTGACCCTGCGCGGCCGCCTCCTGTCAAATGAAGTGTTCGGACGACTGCTGCCGACGGCTGGCTAGGGTCGCACGCGCCACGACCGGGCGTGCCATTGACCCCGCGTTGACACTCCCGGCCCCCCGGATTACGATGCCTGCACATCGTTAGCACTCTGGCAGGGAGAGTGCTAACCGAGAGTCACCCGAACGGGAGAACCGGCCTTTGGCGCGTCGAATCCGTCGCTCCAGCGGCCCGATGGACATTCGCGCACAGGCGATCCTCCGGGCCGTCATCGAGGAATACGTCACCACCGCCATTCCGGTCGGCAGCCAGGCGCTCGTCGACCGGTATCGGCTCGGCGTCTCCAGCGCGACGGTCCGAAACGTCCTCGCCGAACTCGAGCTGGCCGGCCTCCTCGACCATCCCCACACCTCGGCGGGGCGGATCCCGACCGACGCGGGTTATCGCTGGTTCGTCGAGTCGATCATCGACGCCGCGCCGCTGCCGCAGGTCGAGCAGCTCATGATCCGGCACCAGTTCGGGCAGGTGGAGTTCGCGAGCGAGCACTGGTTCCGACTTGCTGCGTCGACCATCGCCTCGTTGACGCACGCCGCGGGTCTCGCCACGCCGGCAAAGCCGGCCGCAGCGCGCGTGCGGCGCGTGGATCTCGTGTCGCTGAACGAGCACATGGCCAGCCTCGTCGTCGTGCTCCGCGAGGGCGCGATCAAGCAGGCGCTCGTCACGCTGACGACGCCTGAGGACCAGGCGAATCTCACCTCCGTGGCGGGCATCCTCAACGAGCTCGTCCACGACGTGACCGCGGACCTGGTCGTGAGCCGCATCGCCAATCTCGACCCGGCGAGCCCGCACGCCGACCTCGTTGGCCGGGTCGGCGAGCGGATCGTGCGCGTGCTCCGTGACTACGACCGGACCGCCGTCGAGGAGGTCTTCAGCGACGGCCTGCTCAACGTGATGGGGGCGCCCGAGTTCGCCCACAGCGAGAAGCTGCGACGCGTGTTCACGGCGCTCGAGAACCGGGCCTACCTCGGCCAGCTCGTCGGCGACGTCGCCGAGACGGGCCGGGTGACCGTCTATATCGGCGAGGAGAACGAGGCGCCCGACATGCGCGAGGTCGCGCTCGTGCTCGCCCCATATGGCCGGCCGGACGTCGCCATCGGCGTCGTTGGGGTCCTCGGGCCGACGCGACTGGCGTATCCCGAGGCGATCGGCACAGTGCGCTTCGTCTCGGGGCTCATGAACGAGCTCGTGGATCACCTCTACAACTGAAACGGGGAACGACAACGGACATGGAGAGACCCACCCGCGCGCAGCAGCGCGCCGCAGCGATCGACGTCTCGCCGGCCAAGCTTGCCGCCGAAATCGAGCGCCTGACACGGGAGCGAGACCTTGCCCGGCGCCAGACGGAGCTGGCCCGCGAGGAGCTGTCGAAGCTTCGCGCCGGCGGGCCGACCGTTGGGCGCGTCGGTGGCGACGGCCGCGCCGCGGCGAAGGCCGCGAACGTCGACGACCTGACCCGCGAGCGCGACGAGTACCTCGCCGCGCTGCAGCGGGAGCGCGCCGAGTTCCTCAACTTCAAGCGCCGAACCAGCGAGGAGCGAGAAGCGATGCTGGGCCTCGCGGCAGAGGGCCTCATCCGGAAAGTCCTCGCCCTCGCCGATGACTTCGACCTCGCCGTCGAGCACCGGCCGGATACTGGGCTCGACGAGGGCTGGGTCGAGGGCATCGCCGCCATCGACCGCAAGCTTCGCGTCCTGCTCGAAAGCGAGGGCGTCAGCAGCATCGACGCCCAGCCGGGCACCCAGTTCGACCCGCACGAGCACGAGGCCGTCGTCAACGTTCCCGCGACCGGACGGCGCGGCGGCGAGATCGTCGAGGAGCTGCGCCGCGGCTACCGGCTCCGCGACCGCGTGATCAGGCCGGCGCTCGTCGCCGTCGCCGAGGATGCAGGCAGCACGGCACACACCGAACCCACCAACCCCGTCCACTGAGACCAGGCAAGAGAACAGGAGCAGCGACACACATGGGCAAGATCATCGGCATCGACCTCGGGACGACGAACTCCGTCGTCGCCGTCATGGAGGGCGGCGAGCCCACGGTCATCTCGTCGGCCGAGGGTGGCAGGACCGTCCCCTCGGTCGTCGCCTTCACCAAGACGGGTGAGCGGCTCGTCGGCCTGCTGGCGAAGCGCCAGGCCGTCACGAACCCCGCCAACACGGTCTATTCGATCAAGCGCTTCATGGGCCGGCGCTGGGACGACGACGAGGTCCAGCGCAGCAAGAAGCTCGTGCCCTACGCGGTCGAGAAGGACCCGAAGTCGGACGGGGTGGTCGTCAAGATCGGCGACAAGACCTACACGCCGCCCGAGATCAGCGCGATGATCCTGCAGAAGCTCAAGTCGGACGCCGAGGCCTACACGGGCGAGAAGATCACCGAGGCGGTCATCACCGTCCCGGCGTACTTCGACGACACCCAGCGCCAGGCGACCAAGGACGCCGGGCGCATCGCCGGCCTCGACGTCAAGCGGATCATCAACGAGCCGACCGCGTCGGCCCTCGCCTACGGCCTCGACAAGAAGAAGGACGAGAAGATCGTCGTGTACGACCTCGGCGGCGGGACCTTCGACATCTCGATCCTCGAGCTCGGCGACGGCGTCTTCGAGGTCAAGGCCACCAACGGCGACACCCACCTCGGTGGCGACGACTTCGACCAGCGCGTCATCGACTGGATGCTGGCCGAGTTCAAGAAGGATCAGGGCATCGACCTGTCGAAGGACGCTCAGGCCCTGCAGCGGCTCAAGGAGGCCGCCGAGAAGGCCAAGATCGAGCTGTCAACGACCGCGGCCACCGAGATCAACCTGCCGTACATCACCGCGGACGCCTCCGGGCCGAAGCACCTGGTGATGAACCTGTCGCGGGCCAAGCTCGAGGACCTCGTCGGCGACCTGATCGACAAGACGAAGGCGCCGGTGCAGGCCGCGCTGAAGGATGCGGGCCTGAAGCCGTCCGACATCGACGAGGTCATCCTCGTCGGCGGCCAGACGCGTCAGCCCAAGGTCCAGGAGACGGTCAAGCTCGCGTTCGGCAAGGAGCCCCACAAGGGCGTCAACCCGGACGAGGTCGTCGCCGTCGGCGCGGCGATCCAGGCCGGCGTGCTCGCGGGCGAGGTCAAGGACGTCCTGCTCCTCGACGTGACCCCGTTGTCGCTGGGCATCGAGACACTGGGCGGGGTAATGACCAAGCTCATCGAGCGCAACACGACCATCCCGACCTCGAAGTCGCAGATCTTCTCGACCGCGTCGGACAACCAGAACCAGGTGGAGATCCACGTCCTCCAGGGCGAGCGTGACTTTGCCCAGGACAACAAGACGCTCGGCCGGTTCATCCTCGACGGCATCCCGCCCGCGCCGCGCGGCATCCCCCAGATCGAAGTGACGTTCGACATCGACGCGAACGGCATCCTCGACGTCAAGGCCAAGGACCGCGCGACCTCGAAGGAGCAGCAGGTCCGCATCACGGCCTCGTCGATGCTCTCCAAGGACGACGTGGACAAGATGGTCCGCGACGCCCAGGAGCACGCCGAGGAGGACAAGCAGCGGCGCGAGGAGGTCGAGACCCGCAACCAGGCGGAGCAGCTCACCTACCAGGCCGAGCGGACCATCGGCGATCTCGGCGACAAGGTGTCGGCCGAGGATCGCGCCGAGGTGGAGCGCCAGGTCGCCGCGCTGCGAGAGACCCTCAAGGGCTCCGACATCGCGGCGGTCAAGGCCGGGATGGATGCCCTGACCGGCACGCTTTCGCGTGTCGCCACGGCCGCCTACCAGGCCGCGCAGCCGATGGACGG
>CAYXVP010000218.1:0-4109 GCA_964468305.1 uncultured Anaerolinea sp.
GCCCGGGGGGGGCGCCATCGTGCCCGGGCTATTCGCCGGGGTGGATGGGGCACGTGGTGGCTGGTCGGCAGGCCGGTTCCGGCAACGGCAATGGGAACGGCCATGGGCCCAATGGCGCATCCGGGCTGGACCTGCGAGCGGCGGGTCTCGGCCGCCGGCCCGAGATCGACTACGTGTCGCCGCTCCGCGGCGGCGGCCTGCCCGAGGGCGGCCCGCTCGAGCGACCAGGTTCGGCGATCTCGACGCTGCCTCGGATCGCACCCGCCGAGCCGGTCGCGACCTACGCCGAAGCGCCCGGCGACCCCGAGCTCGTGGACCACGACGTCGATCCGGCGCTTCCGGATGAGGCCCGCTCACGCGCCGCCGCGGATGCGGCTGCCGTCACGGCTCCCGTCGAAGCGGCCTCATCGGGGAGCGTCCTCCATGTCCGGTTCGGCGGCGCGCCCGCCTCGCAGCTCGTGAGCGCCATGGAGACGTTCCGCCAGCTCGCTCGAGAGCGCCCCGGCGACACGCGCGTGGTCGTCCACGTGCCGGCCCAGGGCGGCTCTGCGCTCCCGATGGAGCTCCGCATCGGCGTGGCGTATGACGCCGATCTCCTGGCCGAGGTCCGCCGTCGGCTCGGTGACGCGGTCGTCCAGCTAAGGGTCGCGGCGCCGGGTAGTTGACACGTCCTGGCAGGAACCGAAGGTAGGGTCACCTTCATGCAGGCAGCCCCGATCGTCCTCGTGCCCGGATTCTGGCTCGGCGCCTGGGCATGGGACGAGGTCGCCGCGATCCTCCGGGCAGACGGCCACGACGTCACGGCGCTGACCCTGCCGGGCCTCGAATCCGTGGACGCGGACCGGTCGAACGTCCACATGGCGGACCACGTCGACGCGATCGTCGAAGCCGTGCGTGCCGCGCCGGCGCCCGTGGTTCTGGCCGTCCACAGCGCGACCGGCTTCTCGGGCTATGCCGCGAGCGATCGCGTTCCCGACCGCATCGCTGCGATGGTGTATGTCGACACGGCGCCCGGCGTCGGCGCACTGGATCCCGAATTCCCGGCCGACGAAAAGCCGCTGAACTGGGACGACTTCTCCGCCGAGGAGAACCTCGACGGCCTGTCGGATGCCCAGCTGCAGCGGTTCCGCGAGCGCGGCGTACCCGTGCCGGGCAACGTGCTGCGCGAGGGTATCGAGCTCCTGGACGATGCACGCCGCGACATCCCGAGCACCATCATCGCGACGGGCTACACCTCGGCCGACTACAAGAAGTACGCCACCGAGACCGACATGACGTGGCTGGCGGGGATCAAGGAGCTCCGGAACCTCGAGTGGATCGACCTGCCGACGAGCCACTGGCCGATGTGGTCGCGACCACGCGAGCTGGCCGAGATCATCAGCCGCGTCGCGACGGCTAGCCCCACGAGCGAGTAGCCGCTCCTACCAGCGGCCGTACGCCGGGTGCCCTGGCCCGACGGCAACGAACGTTGCACGCCCTCTGGCCGTGATCACGTCGTCGACCTGGACCGTCGTCTCGACGGTCACTCGATCGTTCTTGACGTCCACCGCTCGACCGAAGAGCCGCAGCGGCTGATTCGACGGCGTCGGCTTCAGGAACCGCACCGTGTATTCGGCGGTGACGGTCGACGGCGCCTGGCCCGCACCCGTCCTCGCGAGCAGCGCTTGGATCGCCGTCCAGTTCGAATGGCAGTCGATCAGCGTCCCGATGATGCCGCCGTTGACGAAGCCGTCGAACGCCTCGTGCTCCTGCCGCGCCTGCCACGTCGTGACGACCGTCCCGTCGCCGGCGTCATAGCTCCGGATGCGCAGCCCATCCGGGTTCTTCGGACCGCACCCGAAGCAGCGTCCTTCAGGGGCATATCGAAGCTGGAGCGACTGGAGATCCACGGGCGGAGTCTAGATGGGCCGCTTCGCGCGGCAGAAATGGTGCCGGGGGAGGGATTCGAACCCTCACGGGGTTTCCCCCAATCGATTTTGAGTCGATCGTGGCTGCCGTTACACCACCCCGGCGCGAGGGGCAATCCTAGCGTCGATTTCGCACGTCTCGGGCCGCTATCGTCGGGGCGATGGCCGATCAGATCATGACCGTGCGCGGGCCGATCGAGCCGGCTGCCCTTGGCGTGACCCTCGCCCACGAGCACCTGTTGTTCGACCTGCGATGTCTGTGGGAGGCGCCGCCGCCCGATCGGGCACACCTGATCGATGCTGAGCCGACGCCTGAAAACCGCGCGGAGCTCCAGCGCGACCTCTACCACTCGAAGACGACGCTATTCCACGAGGACCCGGATCGAGCAGCGGCTGAGGTGGGAAGGTTTCGGGATGCCGGCGGGACGACCATCGTCGACCTGACGACGGTCGGGCTCGAGCCGAAGCCCGCGGTGCTCCGCGAGATCGCGAGCAACGCGGGCATTAACGTCGTCGCCGGCGCGGGCTACTACCGCGAGAAGTGCCTGTCGCCCGACGTGCTCGACAAGCCAGTCGACGAGCTCGCGGAAGAGCTCGAGGGCTGGGTCGTCGAGGGCATGTACGGCACGGACGTCCATGCGGGGATTCTCGGCGAGCTCGGGACGATGTCACCGATCCGCCCCTTCGAGGAGCGTCAGCTCCAGGCCGCGGCCCGCGTCCAGCGCCGGACGGGCGTCGCGATCAACGTCCACCCGACCATCTGGGCCCACGAGCACCTGCGGATCATCGACATCCTCGACCGGGCAGGCGCCGACTTGAGCCGCGTGGCGATCAGCCACTGCGACCAGCTGGTCGAACCTGACTGGCATCGGCAGATCGCCGAGCGTGGCGTCTACCTCTGCTTCGACACGTTCGGCGCGGAATTCCAGTACGAGGGCGACGCGAACCGCGAGCCCACCGACACCGAGCGCATCGACTGCCTCATTGGCCTCCTCGATGCCGGGCGAGCCGCCCAGCTGCTCCTCTCGCACGACATCTGTACCCGGCTCCAGCTGCACCACTACGCCGGCGCCGGCTACGACCACGTCCCGACGGCGGTCGTGGATCGACTCCGCAGCGCCGGCGTCGGCCAGGGTGATCTGGACCAGATGCTGGTCTCCAATCCCAGGCGCCTTCTGACGATGCCGGGCTGAACGAGGCGGGCCGGAACCGGTCTCGGAGGGGGTTCGTCTGGCGCCGGACCGATGCTAGACTCGCCGTCGCTCCCAAACGCCGTCCGGAGGACACCCCCGACCGTGGAGGACCTTCGCGCGACGACGGTCACTGACGACCCCGTCCAGCGCCGGGACCTGATCCTTCTCGAACGCGCTCGCGAGGGCGATCTCGACGCCTTCAACGACCTCGTCGTCGTCTACCAGGACCTGCTGTACGCCCTGGTCGTCCGCATGGTCCCGGACCGCGACCAGGCGTCCGACGCGGTGCAGGAGGCCTTCTTCAGCGCCTATCGGAACATGGAAGGTTTCCGTGGCGGCAGCGTCCGATCGTGGCTCAGCCGCATCGCGATCAACGCGGCGATGGACGCCCAGCGACTCAAGAAGCGCCGTCCGGCCGATCCCTACCCCGAGCTCGAGGACGATACGTGGCAGCCGCCCGCCGACCCGTCGGCCGATCCCGTCACGACGGCGCTCACGGCCGAGCGCCATCGCGCCCTCAATCTGGCGCTCGCCCGGATCACCGACGACCAGCGCACGGCGATCGTCCTGTACGACGTCGAGGGCTACGACTACGCGGAGATCGCCGAGCTGACGCGCGTCTCGGTCGGCACGGTCAAGAGCCGCATGCACCGTGGACGGCTGGCCATGCGCGGGCTCCTCGCCGACCGCATGGACCTCTTCCGTGGCTGAGCAGGACCGCGGCTCGGACGACCCCCAGCTCGCGGCCATTGCCCGGCACGCGCTGCACGACGAGGAGCTGATCGCCGCATACGCGGCGGGCGACGTCCCGGACGGGGCCGACGTCGACCGGGCGCGCTCGCTCGTCGAGCGGTGCACGACCTGTCGCGAGATCCACGGCGACCTCGTCGCGATCCGATCGGTGACCCAGGCCTCGGGAACGTCGGCCCAGCGCGCAGCGGCACGGGGCGCACCGCGCGACTTCCGGCTCACGGCCGACGATGCCGCACGCCTCCGGCCGGGCGCGCCG
>CAYXVP010000219.1:0-4108 GCA_964468305.1 uncultured Anaerolinea sp.
GGGGGCGTGCGCCGGGGGGGGACCCGGCCCACGGGGGCGGCGGGTCCCGTGGAGGTGCGGGGGGCGCGGGCCGCGGGGTTGGTCCTCCCCGCGGACTGGCCGCCGGTCTCGGCCCTGGCGATCGACGAGCTCCTCGCGGCCGGTGACGCCGCCGTTGGCCGGCGCGGGCTGGTCGCGATCGGGCCCGACCGGCACGGCCTCGGCACGAACGCGTTGCTGGTCAGCCCGCCTGACGTGATCGATCCCGCGTTCGGCGAGTCGAGTCGGGCGACCCACGCTGCCCTGGCGGCAGCTGCCGGGGCGACGTGGCTCGAGCTGGACGGCCCGCTCGCGCTCGACGTCGACACGCCCGCGGACCTGCTCGACGCCGCGGCGGCCATCGGCTCGTTGCGTGGCTGAGCCGTCGCGCATCGAGGTCGTCGCGCTCGAGGGGATCCCCGAGATCGCCCCGGGTGACGATCTCCCGGGGCGGATCGTCGCCGCGCTCCAATGGACAGACGGGATCCTGCCGCTCGATGACGGCGACGTGCTCATGGTCACCCAGAAGGTCGTGTCGAAGGCGGAGGGTGCAATCGTCGACCTGACGACCATCGAGCCGCGGCCCGAGGCGGTCGAGTTCGCCACGCGCTGGGACCGCGACCCCCGCCAGGTCGAGCTGGTCCTGCGCGAGGCGAAACGGGTGGTGCGCATGGCCAACGGTGTCGTCATCACCGAGACGGCACATGGCTTCGTGTGCGCCAACGGTGGTATCGACGCGTCGAATGTGGGCCCAGGCAGCGGCTCCGTCGCAACGCTGCTACCGGTCGACCCGGACGCGTCTGCCGCGCGCATCCGCGCCGCGGTGCGGGCGGCAACGGGCGTCGACGTGCCGGTGGTGATCTCCGACTCGTTCGGCCGGCCGTGGCGCTTCGGGATCGTCGACGTCGCCATCGGCGTGTCCGGCCTCCTCCCGCTCGACGATCTGCGGGGCACGCCGGACCACGACGGTCGAGTCATGAAGTCGACGATTCGGGCCGTCGCCGACGAGCTCGCGTCCACGGCGGAGCTGACCCTCGGCAAGCTCGCCGGCCGGCCCGCTGCGCTCGTCCGCGGCGCCGCATTCAAACGTGGCGAGGGCACGATCCGTGATGTCCTTATGCCTGCATCCGTGGACCTCTTTCGCTGATTGACGGCATGCCGTGAGGCCGGCGGCGCGCTCAGGGACCTCCGGCTAGCATCGGAGCCGTGAAGTTCGGCCTGCAGGTCTCCTCGTTCACCTATCCCGGCGGCGCGGAAGCGATCGCGCCCACGCTGGAGCGGATCGTCCGGACAGCAGACGAGGTGGGCTTCGACTCGATCTGGGTCATGGACCACCTCTTCCAGATCCGGGGCGTCGGCCCGGCGGACGACCCGATGCTCGAGGGCTGGACGGCACTCGGGTTCATCGCCGCCCTCACGAAACGAGCCCGGATCGGCCTGATGGTCGGGGGCATTCACTACCGCGAGCCCGGCATCTGGCTGAAGGCCGCCACGACGCTCGACGTCCTGACCGGCGGCCGCGCCTGGCTCGGACTCGGCGCGGGCTGGAACGCCGAGGAGTCCTATGGGCTGGGGTTCGCCTTCCCGTCACTCGGGACGCGCTTCGAGATGCTGGAGGAGACGCTCCAGATCGCGTACCGGATGTTCGAGGCGCCGCTCGGGAGCCAGGGCCGTCACGAGGGCAAGGCCTACCGCGCGACGCGGCTACTGAACTCGCCGCAATCGATCTCGCGCCCCCGCGTCCCGATCATGATCGGCGGCGGCGGTGAGCAGAAGACGCTGCGGCTGGTGGCCCAGTACGGCGACGCCTGCAACGTCGGCTGGGGCAACCCCGAGTCCATCGTGCACAAGCTGGCGGTCCTGCGCGAGCACTGCGAGGCGGTCGGCCGGCCGTACGAGGACATCGAGCGGACCACGCTGACCAACCTGCGGGTGAGCCGTGACGGCGGCGGCGGCACCGCGACGCCGGACCAGATCGTCGAGCGCTTCGGGGAGATCGGCGATGCCGGCGCCCAGCACATCCTGTTCAGCCTCCGCGACGTCCACCAGACCGACAAGCTGGAGCTTCTGGGCTCGACCGTCCTGGCGCAGCTGCGGGCCGCATGACCGGTCGGGCAATACTCCCCTGGGGTATGGCCGCGGTGGTATATTTGCGTCAATGAGCAAACAGCGGTCCGGCACCGATCATGCCGGCGAGTCCGTCCGCCTGCCCGGGTCGGGCGGAGCGGAGCGAAACGGATCCGGCGCCTCGCCGTTCGGCGGGCTATCGATCGACTTCTCGGGCGATACCGGGGTCGCGGCGCCGTCGGCGCCCGCTCCCCTGCCCGACATCGCCTACGACTCGCCCGCGGCCCGGACGATCCCCGGTGGCCCGGGCTTCACGGCGATGGGCGAGGGCCGCACCGAGACCAAGCTGCTGATCGTCGGCTCCGGTCCGGCCGGCCTGACGGCCGCGATCTACGCCGCGCGCGCCAACCTCGAGCCGATCGTCCTCGCCGGCTCGACGCCCGGCGGCCAGCTGATGCTGACGAGCGACGTGGAGAACTACCCCGGCTGCCCCGACGGCGTCCAGGGACCCGACCTGATGAACCTGTTCCGAGCCAAGGCGGAGCGGTTCGGGACGCAGAGCGTCGACGTCGACATCGACCGGGCCGACCTGTCGGAGCGGCCGTTCAGGGTCTGGGCCCGCGGCATCGAGTACCGCGGCCAGGCGCTGATCGTCGCGACCGGCGCGTCCGCGATGTGGCTGGGCCTCGACAGCGAGACGCGCCTGCGCGGCCGCGGCGTCTCGGCCTGCGCGACGTGCGACGGCTTCTTCTTCCGCGACAAGGAGATCGCCGTCGTGGGCGGTGGCGACACCGCGTTCGAGGAGGCGACGTACCTTACGCGCTTCGCCTCGAAGGTGCACATGCTCCACCGGCGCGACGAGTTCCGGGCGAGCCGGATCATGGTCGACCGGGCCAAGCTCAACCCGAAGATCGAGATCCACACCAACACCGCGATCGACGAGGTCCTCGGCGACGAGAAGGTGTCCGGCCTGCGGCTGCGCGACACCGCGACGGGGGCCGAGCGGGTGATGCCCGCCGAGGGCGTCTTCATCGCGATCGGCCACAGGCCGAACACCGAGGCGTTCCGCGAGTGGCTCGAGGTCGACGCCAAGGGCTATCTCGTGGTGCGCGACGAGACCAACAGCCAGATCGAGGGCGTGTTCATCGCCGGTGACGTCCATGACCACCGTTACCGGCAGGCCGTGACCGCAGCCGGCGACGGGTGCATGGCGGCGATCGATGCCGAGCGCTGGCTCGAATCGCAGGGCATCACCGAAGCCAACACGCTGACCGCTTGGTAGGCGGTCGCTCCGGCGTGGGCTTCCAGCGCCGCGCCCAGGCGGGCGGCGGCCCGCCCGGTCGCATGTTCGGCAAGGCCGGCGGGGCATACGAACCGATCCCGCCGGAGCGGCGCGGGCGCACGGTCCGCCGGATCACCGCGTTCTTCCGGCCGTACCGGGCCCAGGTCGCGGTCGTCGTCGTGGCGATCCTCGCGACGAGCCTGCTCGGCCTCGTCAACCCCTACCTGCTCAAGCTCCTGATCGACGACGCCCTGCCGAATCGGGACTTCGGCCGGTTGAACCTGTTCGTCGGGCTGATGATCGCCCTGCCGATCGTGACCGGGCTCATCGGCATCGGCCAGAGCTACCTCAACAACTCGATCGGGCAACGGGTCATGCAGGACCTGCGGACCGCGCTGTACAGCCACCTCCAGCGGATGCCGCTGCGCTTCTTCACCGAGACGAAGACCGGCGAGATCCAGAGCCGGCTCGCGAACGACGTCGGCGGCGTCCAGGGCGTCGTCACCGATACCGCCTCGTCGGTCGCCTCGAACCTCGCGATCACGATCGGAACGATCGCGGCGATGGTGTTCATCGACTGGCGGCTGACGGCGCTGTCGCTGGGCCTGCTGCCGTTCTTCATGTGACTGACCTACCGCGTCGGCAAGGTCCCGCGCGGGGTCAGCACGGAGACGCCGGGGGCCCCTGCCGACCTTTCGTCGCCGACCCAGGAAGCCCTGTCCCGTTTGTGCGATCTGCGTG
>CAYXVP010000220.1:0-4073 GCA_964468305.1 uncultured Anaerolinea sp.
CGACTGAGCTGACCACCGACTCGATCGCCGGTCGGCGGCTTGCCGCGCAGCGGCTGGTCGGGCCGCCGTTCGGGACCGCTACCGACGTGGTCCGGGGGCTCCTCGCGGTCCAGTCGCAGGACTATCCGAACGCGAAGTGGGCGCTCGCCCAGCGCACGGCTCGGGCCTCCGAGGCGGAGCTCGATCGGGCCTTCGACGCCGGCGAGTTCGTGCGGACGCACGTCATGCGGCCGACCTGGCATTTCGTCGCGCCGGAGGACCTGCGCTGGCTGCTCGAGCTCACCGCGCCGCGGGTCCGGCAGGCCAGCGCGTACCAGTACCGCCTCCTCGAGATCGACCCGCCGCTGGTCAAGCGCGTGGCGAGGATCGTCGAGCGCGCGCTTCGCGGCGGCGTCGCCCTGACTCGGGACGAGCTCGGCGTCCGGATCCGGGAGGCGGGGATCGAGGCGGCGGGCCCGCGTCTGGCCTACCTGGTCGGGGACGGCGAGCTTGGCGGCCTGATCTGCAGCGGCCCCCGGCGGGGCAAGCGCCAGACGTATGCGCTGCTGGAGGAACGACTGCCGCCGACGCGGGCACGGACGCGCGACGAGGCACTCGCGGAGCTCGGGCGGCGGTACGTCGAGGGGCACGGGCCCGCCCAGATCGCCGACCTCGCGTGGTGGTCCGGCCTGACGGTCGCCGACGCCCGGCGGGCGCTCGAGGCGGCGAGCCCGCCGCTGGTCCGCGAGACGGTCGGGGAGCGGGCCTTCTTCGTCTCGCCGTCGGCGGCAACCCCCCAATTGCCCGGGGGCCCGCTGGTCCACCTGCTGCCGAATTACGACGAGCTGCTGATCGCGTTTCGTGACCGAACGGACGCCATGGACCCGGGTCTGCCGCCGCCGGCGCGCGTCGCCCAGGTCGTGCTGGCGCACGTCGTCGTGCGTGACGGTCTCGTCGTGGGCGGCTACCGGCGGCGCGACGAGGCTGGCCGGACCGTGCTCGCCGTGGACCCGCTCGTCGACCTCGACTCGGTCGCGAGGACGGCGATCCGGACGGCCGGGCAGCGGTTCGCGGCGTTCCTCGGCAGGCCTGTCGAGGTGGCCGGGCTCGATTGAGAGGGCCCGGGAGCCCGTGCTATCCTCCGCCACGCCATCGGGCCGCCTCGACCCGACGGACTCGCCGGGCCGAGATAGCTCAGTTGGTAGAGCACGCGACTGAAAATCGCGGTGTCGCCAGTTCGACTCTGGCTCTCGGCACCAACATCCCGGCGCGCGCAGCCTCAGAGCGGAAGTGGCTCAGTTGGTAGAGCATCACCTTGCCAAGGTGAGGGTCGCGGGTTCGAATCCCGTCTTCCGCTCCATTCTTTTGCCCGCGTACCCTGAGGCATGCTGCCCCTTCGTCTAGTGGTAGGACAGCGGACTTTGAATCCGTTAGGCGAGGTTCGAATCCTCGAGGGGCAACCACCTCACTGAGCCGATCGCCGGAGCGGCGGGCGTCGTATGGCACAATCCGACGGCTCCTCGGGGCGACGTGGTGAAGTGGTTCAACACGGAGGTCTGCAAAACCTCTATTCAGCGGTTCGAATCCGCTCGTCGCCTCCACGCCGATCCCTCGCGCTAGCCTGAGGGCGTGTCGACGAGCGGCGTCCCGAGACGGATCGAAAGCGTCGACGTCCGTATCACCGGGACCCTCGCTCGTATCGGCGTGCCCGTCCTCAGGGTTGCCCTCGGGATCGTTTTCCTGTGGTTCGGCGTGCTCAAGTTCTTTCCCGGCGTCAGCCCGGCGGAGACGCTCGCCGCCCGCACTATCGAGCAGCTAACCGGCGGCCTCGTCCAGCCGGGGCTGTCGCTGCCGCTGCTCGCGGCATGGGAGTCGGTCATCGGGATCGGCCTGATCCTGAACCGCGGCATGCGCGGAGTCCTGTTCCTGCTCGCCGTCCAGATGGCGGGCACGTTCACGCCCCTGGTGCTCTTCCCGGGCGAGACCTTCAGGGTCTGGCCGATCGCGCCGACCCTCGAGGGCCAGTACATCATCAAGAACATCGTGCTCATCGGCGCGGCGATGGTCGTCGGGGCCACGGTGCGCGGCGGCGGCCTGGTGGCCGAGCCGGCGGCCGCGGCGGCTCGTGAGGGCTCCGCGTCGGCGTGAGCGACCGCCCGATCGTCGACGTCCACACCCACATGTATACCCGGCGCTGGCTCGAGCTCCTGCGCGCTTCTGGTGCGCCGTACGGTGTCGTCATCCGACCCGACGGGCGCGACGAGATCTACCGGGGGCCGACGCCGGTAGCCTTCCCGCAGCCGGGCCACTTCGACTACGACCTCCGGATCGAGCACATGGACTCGGCGGGCATCGACGTCTCGATCGTGTCGCTGACCTGCCCCAACGTGTACTGGGGCGGCGAGGACGTGAGCGTCGCCGCGGCACGCGAGTCCAACGACTCGATGGCCGAGGCCGAGCGCGCCTACCCGGGCCGCATCAAGTGGTTCACCTCGCTCCCGTGGCAATACCCGGATCGGGCGGTGGAGGAGCTGCGTCGTTCGGTCGGCAACGGCGCGGCCGGCGTGATGGTCCTCGCCAATGTCGCCGGTCGAAGCCTCACCGAGGACACCTTCGCGCCGATCTGGGCCGAGATCGACCGCTGTGCGCTGCCGGTGCTCGTGCACCCGGCCGAGCCGCCGGGTGCCGACCTGATGGACCTCGGTCGCTACGACCTGACCTGGTCGGTCGGGTTCATCTTCGACACGACCCTCGCCGTGACGCGGCTGGTCTTCGACGGCTTCCTCGATCGATGCCCGAACCTCAAGCTCATCGTCGCCCACGGCGGAGCCGCACTGCCGTACCTCATCGGACGCCTCGAGAAGGGCGACGAGGTCGAGCTCGCGAGCCGGCGACGGATGACCGCGCACCCCACCGACTACCTGCGCCGGCTGTACTACGACTGCATCACCTACGACCTCGGCGCCCTGCGCTACCTCATCTCGGTCGTGGGCGCGGAGCGGGTGCTGTTCGGGACGGATTGGCCGCACCAGGTCCACGACGTTGCGGGCTCGCTGGCGAACACCGCCGCGCTGCCGGCGGACCAGCGCGACGCCATCCGCGGGACGACGGCCATCGGTCTGTTCGGCCTGTGACGTACCCTGCCCGGGCCGGAGTGGCGGAAGGGCAGACGCGGCCGACTTAAACTCGGCTGAGGGCAACCTCGTGCGAGTTCGAATCTCGCCTCCGGCACCAGGCAGCTGCGACCCGGTGCGATCCGACACCGTCAACGTCACCGGACTGCAGTCGCGCAGCGCCTGGTTGCGTAGCATTCGAGCCCAGTCGTTCAGCCATCGAACGAGTCATGGGGGAGAGATTTCCGTGCGCCGTCGTTCCACGTTCGCCATTGGTGTCGCGCTCGCGCTGCTCGTGGTCCCGCTCGTCGCCGCGCCTGCAAGCGCCCGCTCGAGCATCCGCGCCGCACAGGATCGCGTCGTCGCCTACTGGACGGCCGCCCGCATGGCGGCGGCGGTTCCGCGCGACTTCGTCCGCGTGGGCGAAAGGTTCGTGCCGCGTGCCCGGCCGGGTAGTGGCAGCAGCATCGTCACCGGCAGGTCCTTCGGCGGGAACGGCGAGGTCCGCGACCGCGTCGGCAAGGTGTACTTCCACATGGCCGGCGGCGACTGGCAGTGCTCCGGCTCCGTCGTGTCCGACGGCGGCCGCGCCGGCTACTCCATGGTCCTCACGGCGGGTCATTGTGGGATCGATGAGTCGACCGGCGAGTTCGCCAGCACCGGGCTGTTCATGCCCCCCTGGGACCGTCAGCCGGCAACGTTCCCAACGGCCTGCTCCGGGCGCCTGGACGTCGGCTGGCCGACGGCCGGCGGCGGCGGACTGTAGGTCGACAACCACTTCGCGACGGCGGGCAGCTTCAACGATCAGGCCGTGACCCACGACTGGACGTTCGCCGTGGTTGGCCCCGGTGGTCATGACGGCAACACGCAGCTCGACTCGATCCAGGCAATCGGGGCCGGCTACAACCTCGGCATCCACACGGGTCGCACCCGCGAACGGCTCCCCCCGTTACGCTTCCCGGCCCCAGGCCCTCACCGCGC
>CAYXVP010000221.1:0-4067 GCA_964468305.1 uncultured Anaerolinea sp.
GTCCCGCGGGTGCCGTACCTCGCGCCGATGGTCGCGGTGTGGGGGATCGCGCTGGGCATCGTGATCGTGCAGCGGGACCTGGGCGCGGCGCTGCTGTTCTTCGCCGTGTTCCTGCTGCTCCTGTACGTGTCGACGGCGCGAGTCAGCTTCGTCGTCCTGGGGCTCGTGGCGTTCGTCGTCGGTGCCGGTTTGCTGTACTTCGTCTTCGACCACGTCCGCACACGCATCGACATCTGGGTCGACCCGTTCGCCGATGCCAGCGGCGCCGGCTACCAGGTCGTCCAGGCGCTGCACGCGTTCGCCCGTGGCGGGCTCATCGGGACCGGGCTCGGCGCCGGCCTCCCGAGCGTCGCGGGCCGGCCGCCGATCCCAGCCCTCCACACCGACTTCCCGTTCGCCGCGCTCGGGGAGGAGCTCGGCCTCGTCGGCATTCTGGCCGTGCTCGGCCTGTACCTCGTGCTGGTCGAGCGGGGCCTGCGCATCGCCTCCGCCGCGCAGGACGAGTTCCGGGCGATTCTCGCCGCAGGGCTGTCGCTCGTGATCGGCGTGCAGGCGTTCATCATCGCCGCGGGCAACCTGAAGCTGATTCCGCTCACCGGGATCACGCTCCCGTTCGTGAGCTACGGCGGCTCGTCGCTGCTGGCGAACTCGGTGATCGTCGGCCTGCTCATCGCGCTGTCGGAGCGCACGCGCGAACCGCTGCCGGCGCCACGACAGGCCGGTCGGCTGCGGCGGCTGCTCGACCGAGGCGCCGCCTGATGGCCGGCCACGAACGCGTCGGCGGCATCCGACCGCCGAGCCGCTTCGGGGTCGGACAGCGCCCGCCGGACCACGCCCGACCGGTATCGGGCAGCTCGCCGTCGTGGGCCGGCCGTCGGATCGGGATCGGCGCCGCCCTCGGACGCGTGGCGATGGTCCTCGCCCTTGCCTTCGGCGGCCTCGCCCTCGGTGCCGGCTACTGGCAGGTCATCGAGTCCCAGAACCTGAGCACCTCGGGTGACGACGCCGCCGTCATCGCCGCGGCGCGAAACGTGCAGCGTGGCGAGATCCTGGACCGCGACGGCGTGCGCCTCGCCTGGAACAAGCGCGACAAGAACGACGAGCCGTACCGGGTCTACGCGGACAAGTCGCTGTCAGGGGTCGTCGGCTACGCCAGTCGGCTGTTCGGGACGGCGGGCCTGGAGAACGCCTGGAACGCGCAGCTGAGCGGGGTCGTCTCGGCTGACCCGTTGCAGCAGCTCACGCGCAAGTTTCGGGCGGACCCGTCCGACCCGGAGTCGTTGCGGACGACGCTGGTCCTCCAGCTCCAGGAGGCCGCGGCGAAGGCGCTGGGCCGGAACCGCGGCGCCGTGGTGATGCTCGATCCGCGGACGGGCGAGGTCCTGGCCATGGTCTCGACGCCGACCTATGACGCCTCGGCCATCGCCAATCCGGCGACCGCGCAGGCCACCTTCGACGCGCTCAGGAACGACAAGAAGACGCCCCTGCTGCCGCGCGCGACCCAGGGCCTGTACGTGCCCGGATCGTCGTTCAAGATCGTGACCTCGATGGCCGCCCTGAGCTCCGGCGCCATCACACCCTCGACGACGTACCCCGATCAGCCGAAGGCGGAGAAGACCGGCTGGCTCATCGACGGCTTCCGCGTCATTGACGGCCACCACCCACAGACCGACGGCAAGGCGCTCGACTACCGCGAGGCGATCGAGGTCTCGTGCAACATCTACTTTGCCGAGACGGGGGTCCGCACCGGCGGCGAGGCCCTCTCCGACTACGCCACCCGGGTCGGGTTCGGAAGCGCACTCCCGTTCGATCTGCCCACCGCCGCGTCGCAGGTCACCAATGGCGGCGGGTCGCTGGGCGGCGGGTTCAAGGACCGTGTCGAGCTGGCGAACGCCGCCTACGGCCAGGCCGAGGTCCTGGTCACGCCGCTGCAGATGGCGCTGGTCGCTGCCACGATCGCGAACGACGGCACGCTCATGAAGCCGCACCTCGTGCTCGAATCCTCGGGCAGGACGGGGACGACGAGGGTCGATCCGACCGCGATCGGGCAGGTCGTGGAGCCGGGAGTCGCGCACGAGATCGGCGCTGCGATGCGACTGGCCGTGAACGGCGATCTGGGTCGGTACTTCACCGCCGGGGCCGCGTTGCGGAGCATGGTCGTGGCCGGCAAGACGGGTACGGCGGAGCTCGGCCCCGGCCAGGAGCCGCACTCGTGGTTCATCGGCTTCGCCCCGTACGACAACCCGCAGGTCGCCATCGCCGTGCTCGTCGAGCATTCGGGCGGCGGCAGCGTCAGGGCCTCGCCGATCGCCGGCGACCTCTTCCGAGCGTGGCGCGCCTGGGCCAACGGGTGAGCCACCAGCCCGGCGAGCCGCCCACCCTGCGGACGCTCCTCGAGCGCCTCGCGCTCGCCGGCATCGCCCTCCTCGTCGCCTCGCTGTTCGGCGGGATCGGCGTCCTCGCACTCGCCGGCGGCGAGGTCTTCCTCGGCGTGATGGGCGGAATCGGTGCGCTCATGACCATCTGGGCGGCGGCCAGTAACCTGCGCCGCGGCTGATCGGCGCCACGACGGAACGATTCGGCCGTTTCGGACGCCTTGAATCCTGGGGAACCGATCTGGACAGCCCGACGTACTATCCCGTGACCACCACCGGAGGGCGGATTCGCGGTCGGAGGAGACCCGGATCGCGCTGAGGGGAGTCTCTATGTCATCGATCCAGCAGGCCGGCGACCGGGTCATCGCCAACGTCGAGCGCGTCATCGTCGGCAAGCACAACGAGGTCCGCTTCGCGCTCGTCGCCCTCCTGTGCAAGGGCCATCTCCTCATCGAGGACGTGCCGGGCACGGGCAAGACGGTCCTGGCCAAGGCGATCGCGCGCAGCCTCGGCAGCTCGTTCCGGCGCATCCAGTTCACGCCGGACCTCCTGCCGTCCGACGTCACGGGCCTCTCGATCTACAACCAGAAGACCCAGGAGTTCGAGTTCCGGCCGGGCCCGATCATGAGCCAGGTGGTCCTCGCCGACGAGATCAACCGGGCCACGCCAAAGACGCAGTCCGCGCTGCTCGAGTGCATGGAGGAGCGCCAGGCCACGATCGACGGCACGACTTACCCGATGCCCGATCCGTTCCTGGTCATCGCCACCCAGAACCCGATCGAGTACGAGGGCACGTTTGCCCTCCCCGAGGCCCAGCTCGACCGGTTCATGCTCCGGATTCGCCTGGGCTACCCGCAGCCGGTCGATGAGATCGTGATCCTCGACGAGCAGAAGCGCCAACACCCGATCGATGAGCTGAAGGAGGTCTGCGCCGTCGAGGAGCTGCAGGAGATGCAGCGCGCGGTCCGCGAGATCTACGTGGACCCGACGGTCGCCGACTACATCGTCCGCCTCGTCAATGGCACGCGCGACCACGGCGACATCTACCTGGGCGCCTCACCGCGCGGGTCAATCGCGCTGTACCGCGCCGGCCAGGCCCTCGCCGGCCTGCTCGGGCGCGACTACGTCATCCCCGACGACGTCAAGGCGCTCGCGGAAGCCGCGCTCGCGCATCGGCTGATCATCAAGACCAGCTCGTCCATCCACGACGTCCAGCCTGCCCAGGTCATCCGCGAGTTGCTCGAGTCGACACCCGTCGGCTCCACCCGCGAGGGGCCCGTGTCGGGCGTTTCACCGACGCCGACGGGCCGCTCCCGCACCCGCGCCAGCTAGAGGTCCGCCGGGGCGGAGGAAGCCGAGGAAGGTCGAGGCGTCGAAGGACATGCTCCGCAAGCTCCAGCTCCTGCTGCTCGGCGCGATCCTCGTACTCGCGGCCTTCTCGACGGGCTGGGACTTCCTGTTCTACCTGGTCTACCTCGGCGTCTTGATCGTCGGCGGCTCGTATGTCCTGACCCGGCTCGGCCTGGCCGATCTCGAAGCGGGCTACGCGGTGAACCAGCTGTCCGGCCACGTCGGTGATCGGATCCGGGTGACGTACACGCTACGGAACACGAGCCGGATCCCCAAGCCCTGGCTGGAGATCAACAACCCGACCTCGCTCCCGGCCGGCCTGCCCCGCAGCCCGATCCCGCC
>CAYXVP010000222.1:0-4060 GCA_964468305.1 uncultured Anaerolinea sp.
CCGGAGACGGCGCGGGCTCGGGCGCTCGACCCGGGCCAACCGGAGCCGCAGTCGGGGTCGCGGCCGCGGCTGGAGCCGCACCGGCCGGCGAAGCGCCCCCGCTTGCATTCTGTCTCCCGATGGGCGCGCCGGTGCGTTGGCTCTCGACGAAATCGGTTACGTCCTCGCGAGTGATCCGCCCGCCGCCGCCAGTCCCGACGATCATCGCCGCGGTCAGGCCGTGCTCGCGCAAGAGTCGACGGACGGCGGGGGTCATGCGAGCGTCGGCGTTGCCGGGGAGCTCGTGGACCGCACGCTCGTCGGAGCCGGCGGGCCCGTGGGCGGGCGCGGCGCTCGGACTGGACGAAGTCATCGGTGAGCCTGCGGCGGCATGTGCCGGCGCTGCCTGGGGGACCGACGCGGTCGCGGACGGGGCGGGCTCAGCCTTCGGCGGCGCATCCGCCTTGGCAAGGACGTTGGCCTTCGCAGCCGGACCCGCTGTGGCGCCGTCGCCGCCTTCGTCGATGACCGCGATCTCGGCGTTGTTCGGGACAGTCGCGCCCTCTTCGACGAGGATCTCCTTCAGGATGCCTTCGAACGGCGAGGGCACCTCGGCATTGACCTTGTCGGTGATGACCTCGAGCAGTGGCTCGTACTTGGCGACGTGGTCGCCCGGCTTCTTCAACCACTTGCCGATCGTTCCCTCGGCGACGCTCTCTCCGAGCTGGGGCATCGTCACCTTGGCCACGGATCAGGCTCCTTCGATGACGGGGACGGGCGCAGCGCCGCCTTCATGTCCGTCGGCTAGTTTCGCCGATCTGGAGAATAGGAGCATCGTGATCGATGATCGGCCGACGTTCCCGCTCGAGCATCTTCTCGAGCTGCCGGGAGGTCGACGCGCCGAGTGGGAAGCGATCGGCGATGGCGAGCCGCTCCTGTGGATCGAAGGCGGGCCCGGGCTGCCGGCACACCTCGCGCGCCCCGACCTTGAGCTCTTGGCGAACGATTTCCGAGGCTACCTTGTCAACGCGCCGGGCTGTGGCCGATCGAGCCCGCTCGTCCGCGGTGATGGGTACAGCTTGGCTGCCAATGTCGCCTGGTTCGACGAAGTCCGCCGTGCGCTCGATCTCGGGACGCTGACGCTGATGGGCCATTCGTGGGGCGGGCTCGTTGCGCTGGCGTTCGCGCTCGCCCATCCGGAAGCGGTCAACCGGCTCATCCTCATCGACTCCTACGCCGGGGAGTCATCCGTGCCCGGGGCCCTCGCAGCGGCCGAGCGAGAACAGGCCCTGGATCGCATCCGGCAGGAACCGTGGTTCGACCAGGCGATGGAGAACTTCGGGCGCGACTTCGAGAGCGGGCGCGAGCTCGACGATCACTTTCGAGCCTGCTGGCCGCTGTACTTCGCGAATCCGGATCAGCCCGAAGCCCGGTCGCACATCGAGCGCCTGCGGCGCGAGACTCGCTGGAACGCAGACGCCGTCCGTGCCTGGGATCCCGAGCCGGCGATCGACCTCCGTCCACGGCTCGCTGAGATCGCCTGTCCGACCCTCGTTCTTGTCGGCGAGCACGACTTCATCTGCGGGCCCGCCTGGGCGAAGGCGATCGCCGAGGCCGTCCCGGCGGTGCGCTACGTCGAGTTCGGCGACGTCGGGCACCTTCCCCAGTACGAGGCGCCGGGTCAGTTCCGCGAAGTCGTCCTCGATTTCGCTCGCGGGACCTAAGGGCACCTTCAGCCCGGGCCCGTACCTGCCCGGGCTAGCGCCGCGGTTTCGCCCTCAGCGCCGCCGCGGTGACCGCCGGCTGGCGCTCGATGCTCTTCGCAGTCAGCGCCTCAAGGTCGCGGAACAGACCCTCGTCAACCCTCGTGAAGTTGAAGCACGACTTGCCCTGCATGCGCCGCTTGAGCTCCGGCGAAACCGTGGCCGCGAGGCTCGTGTCACCGTAGATACCCATGAGGTAGTAGCTGACGTAGCGCTTGCCGAGCCGAGTGCCGGCCGCGAATCCCCATGGTTCGCCCTTGTACGCCGGCAGCTCGAGGGTCATGCCGGCGGGACCGTCCGAGGCGACGTGGAGCCGATCCCGATACGGCGCGAGAATCGCCTTCAGCCGCTGGTGGACCGCAGCGAGATCGGGCGCCGCGGCGGTCATCCGTCGCCGTCCGGCGGCGTGCCGACGTACGCGTCGAACGCTTTTGCCACGACCCACTCGAGCTCCGGGAGCAGGGCCTCGTCGCCGGGCCTGAGCGTGAACAACGCATCGCCCGACACGCGCTTCCGCAGCGCCGGCGAGACGCCCTCCAGCAGCTCGGGGTGTGCCTTGAGCGGCAGCAGCATCAGCTTCGCGGTCCCCTTCCCCGGTCGAACGCCCGCGAACCAATCGTGCGCCCTGGCGCCCGGACGATGCAGGACCTCGATGCCATAGATCTCGGCCGCTTCGAGCACATCCTCGTACGGGACGAGGAGGGCGCGCAGCTCGGCCTCGAGCTCCTCGGCGTTCACATCGGCAGTCTGCCCGATCAGGCCGCCGTCCTGCATCGAACGCGCTTGCGGTTGATCGACCCGCCACGCTTCGTCCCGGCTGACCCGACGTCGATGAGCAACAACCCGGCCTGTACCCCGGACGGTGCGGCCATCCAACGACGGAGGCTCATTCCTCGAAGCGGGTAGCTGACATCCATCACCGCTGCGTGGCGATCGACTCGACGCCGCGCCGTCGAGTTGGACGGCAGGACGAGCAACCTGCCCGTGCCGACTGCACCAAAGCCCAGCTGCTCGAGCGCGATTCGCGGCGCAAGGCGGACCTTTTCGTCGTGCTTCCGAAGCGTCGCCTCGATTGCAACGAGCTCGGACTTGACCTCGACGACCAGGAGCAGTCGCGTCGGCGCATGCCAGGCGAGGATGTCGATAGAGCCACGCTCGCCGTACACCGAATACGACAACTCGATCCTGACTTCCCATCCGTCTCCGCGGAGCAGAGCGGCGGCACGGCCGACGAGCGTCGCGTGCCCTTCGTCGATCAGGCGATCGAGATCGCCACCTCGCCACCGCAGGATCGCGACGTAATCGGCGTCGAGCTCGCGAGCCGCCCGGCGGAGCCGGCGAATCGACACCTCCTCGATCCGGCCGCGCTCGATCAGCGAGATGAGCCCTCGTGACACGCCTGCCCGAGCCGCGAGGTCCTCCTGTCGCCATCCGAGGCGATGACGCAACGCACGAAACCGCCGGCCGACCTGAGCGTCATCCATCGGGCGAAGCATCGCTTCGTGCCGTTATCGGGCGATCACCCGTCTCGGCTCACCTGCAAGGGAGGCTCGCGTTGTCTCGCGATTCGCAGTCTGCGGACGCCCCGATGTCCCTCGGCAGGAGGCGCCCACGTTCGAACGGACGGCCCAGGACGTTGAATTCGCGGGTCGCAGGTGGATAGTGCTAGCGAGGCTTGCGCCTGGCAGCGGAATCAGCGACACACGGCGCTAGCGCCATCCAAGCTTGCAAATGGCGCCCGGAGGCTGCGCGCGGGGACGTTGCACGGGGCATTCAGCGCGACGCGTCAGTACGCCGCGAGCTTGCGGATGCCGTCCGCGATCTTCTCCGGGTTGACCATGAACCAGTCCTCGAGGACGTGGTTGTAGGGCACGCCCGGGACGTCCGGACCGGCGACGCGCGAGACAGGGCCGTCGAGGTAGTCGAATGCCTCCTCGGCGATGATCGCGCTGAGCTCCGCACCGTAGCCCAGGAACCGGTTGTCTTCGTAGACGATGAGGCACTTGCCGGTCTTGCGAACAGAGCCCAGCACGGTCTCCTTGTCGAGCGGCCGGAGCGTCCGCAGATCGACCACCTCGACGCTGATGCCGTCCTCCGCCACCACATCGGCGGCCTCGAGCGCGTAGTGCGCCATGAGCCCATACGCGATGACCGTGATCTGCGCCCCGGGATGGGTGATCGCCGCCTTGCCGAGGGGCACGACATATTCGCCGGCAGGCACGTCGCCGCGGACGGAGCGGTACATCTTCTTGTGCTCGAAGAAGAGCACCGGGTCGTCGTCACGGATGGACGAGCGCAGCAGGCACGCGGCGTCGTAA
>CAYXVP010000223.1:0-4018 GCA_964468305.1 uncultured Anaerolinea sp.
CGAAACCCACAAAAGCGCGCCTCTCACCCCGCCGGGAGGTTCCGGGTTCACATCCCGCTCGATCCCCTCGGCGACGGGCGGCATCGGTTCGACTTGACCGCGCGGCCCCTCGGCGGCGCCGCACAGGGCACGCGCACGGTCGGCACCATCGCGGTCGGCGGCGGGACGAGCATCGAGCAGGAGATCCCTGCCGGCCAGCCGCCCTGTCCGATCTGCCTCGCCATCGGCGCCCGCATCGACACACTGAACGGCCCGGTTGCTGTCGAGACGCTCCGTCTCGGCGATCCGGTCTGGACGCTCGACGAGGATGGCCGCCGCGTGGCCGGCACGGTCATCGCCCTCGGCTCGACGCCGGCGCCGGCAGGCCACCGGGTCGTCCGGCTCGTTCTCGAGGACGGTCGCACCGTGACCGCGTCGCCCGGCCATCCGCTGCCGGACGGCCGCCGGCTCGGCGACCTGCGGGTCGGCGACGTCGTCGACGGCAGCCGTGTCGCGGCGGCCGGCCTGATCCCGTATGCCGGTCGCGACACCTACGACCTCGTCGTCTCCGGCCCGACCGGCGTCTACTTCGCCGGCGGCATCCCGCTCGGATCGACGCTGCGCTAGACGAGCTCGGGCTGGCTCTCCCGGACGCCCTCGAGCCGGCGGACGCCTGGGACCGTCCTGGACAGGAAGTCGAGCACCACCTTGAGCTGGCTGATCCGCTGCTCGACGTCGAACGAGGAGTGCCCGGTCGAGTACAGGTACAGCTCGTGCGGGTGGTTGCGCGCCTTGAGCCGCTCGACGTAGTTCAGGATCTGCGGGAGCGGGCAGCGGCTGTCGTGCTCGCCGGCGAGGATCAGCAGGGGCGCCGTGACCCGGTCGACGTATTCGATGGGGGAGCGTTCGCGCATGAGCTCGGGCACGTCCGCCGGGGTTCCGCCCAGCAGCGCGCGGTCGTACGCCTGGAGGAGTGGCGACTCGTCGGCGTAGGCCGCGACGTAGTCCGCGACGGGGACGCCGGCCACGCCAGCGACGAACCGGTCCGGGTGCATGCCGTGGGTCAGCAGGGTCAGGTAGCCGCCCCAGGACCAGCCAGCGACGACCGACCGCGCCGGGTCGGCGATTCCTCTGGCCAGCAGGTCGTCGTGACCGGCGACGATGTCCTCGTCCTCCGGCCAGCCGATGTTGCCGATCAGGGTGTCGCGCCAGGCCGCGCCGAAGCCGATCGAGCCACGGTAGTTGAGCATCGCCACACAGAAGCCCATGTCGACATAGGCCTGGACATCGGGCGCCCAGCGGTCGAGGTCGACCGAGGTCGGGCCGCCGTGGACCAGGAACAGCGTTGGCCACGGCTTCGGGCCGTCGTCGGGCTCGACGAGCCAGCCCTGGACCCGTTGGCCGTGCTGGTTCGTGAACTCCCAGGGCACGAAGGGGCGGCCCGGCGGCGCCGATCGCGGTGGGGTGAGGATCGGCGCGTCGCGGCCCACCTCGTAGAGGACGCCCGGATGCTCGCCGCGCTGGAGCCGGTACCAGACATCGCCGCTGGCGCGGACGCGGGCCCCGCTGAGGCTGCCCTCGAGCATCGGCAGTGCCTCGAGCACCCCCGTCCCGAACGTGTACTTGTGCAGGCGGTTGCGGCCATCGCGCAGCTCGAACAGCAGCAGCGCGCTGCCGTCCGGCCACCAGTCGGCGACCTCCGTCAGCCGGTCCCACGGGAGCGGGATGTCGCTGACCTCACCGGTCTCGACGTTCCAGATCGCCGGGGCGCGCTCGCCGCGGCGCTCGTGGCCGATCGCGAGGCGCGGGTCGCCCGGGATCGGCGACCAGCCGAACGCACACAGGGCGAGGCCCTCGTCGTGCAGCTCGGCCTTGACCGCACCCGTCGTGGGGTCGATGACGCGCAGCGACGGGTGGATCGCGTCGCCGTGCTCCGCGTGCTCGAGGCACAGGAGCGACTCGTCCGCGGACAGGGCACCGTACTCGGCGGATGCCGCTATCGCGTTGGAGCCGCCGAGCTGGAGCGACTCGGGGCTCTCCGCGATCTTTCGCACGGGCCCGCCGCCATCGGCGACGTACAGGCCGAATCCGTCGCGGTCGCTGATCGCGGCCGCCGTCCGCCGGCGCCCGATCGCCAGGCCCTCGTCCCAACCAGCCGGCAGCCCGTCGCGGAGCGGCTCGGCGGTCGCCCCCGTGCCGCCGTCGAAGGGCGTGGCGACCCACACGCCGGACTCGTCGCCGGTGACGTCGCGATGCCAGACCACCCACTCGCCATCCGGCGCGACCTCGCCGGAGATCAGCCCGACGGCCTCGCTGGTGACCTGTCGCTTCTCGCCGGTCGCCCGATTCCAGGCGTGGAGCTGGTAGATGCCGCTCTCGGAGGAGGCGTAGATCAGGCGGTCGGGCGCCTGTCGGGACCAGTGCGGGAAGCCCACGATGGGCGCACGGAACCGACGCTGCCACAGCGGTTCGGGGTCGGGCACGCGGCGCATGGTACCGGCCCCGTACCCTTTGGGCCGATGGCTGGCATCGGCGGGTTCGGGGGGCGCGCACTCGCGGCGCGACTCGGAAAGGTCGGGATCTGGAGCTTTGCGCTCCAGCGGCTGACGGCGGCCGACGCAGGCGCGGCGATGGGCGAGTTCGAGCGCCAGGGCTACCCGAGCGTGTGGATGCCCGAGAGCGTCGGCTCCAAGGAGGTGTTCGCCCACGCCTCGATCCTGCTCGGCGGCAGCGAGAAGGCGATCGTCGCGCCGGGCATCGCCAGCATCTACGCCCGCGACCCGATGGCCATGGCCGGCGGCGCCAAGGCGCTGGCCGAGGCGTACCCGGGGCGGTTCGTGCTGGGCATCGGGGTCAGCCACGCACCGTCGGTCGAGACGCGCGGCCACGAGTACGGCAAGCCGGTCGCGACGATGGCGAGCTACATCGACACGATGGGGGCCGCGAGCTACGCGGGACCCGAGCCCTCTGAGCCCGTCCCGCTGGTGCTCGCCGCGCTCGGGCCGCGGATGCTGGAGCTCGCCGCGGCTCGCGCCGATGGGGCCCATCCCTACTTCGTGCCGGTCGAGCACACACCGTTTGCGCGGCAGACCCTCGGTGCCGAGACTTGCCTCGCCGTCGAGCAGACGGCGGTCCTGTCCACGGATGCGGACACATCGCGGCGCATCGGGCGTGGCTTCGCCCGGCACTACCTCGCGCTCGACAACTACGCCAACAACCTGCGCCGCCTCGGCTGGTCGGACGCGGACATCGCCAACGACGGCAGCGACCGGCTCATCGACGCCGTGATCGCCTGGGGCGACGTCGACACGATCGTGGCCCGGGTCAAGGCCCACCTCGACGGCGGCGCCGATCATGTCTGCGTCCAGCTTCGGGCCGAATCCTCGGCCGATCCGTCGCTCGCCGGCTACGCGGAGCTCGCCGCCGGGCTGCTGTCCCTCTGACGACGCGGGGTGGAGCGGCAGCGGCCGTATGATGCCCGGGTGACCACGGAATCGAAGGCGCTCCGGCCCTGGTCGGGGGATCGGGCTCCGGCGGACTGGGGCCTCGGGGGCGGGCAGGCGGTGCCGTGGGAGTACGCGCCGGCGCCCGAATCGAAGGACGTCGTCAACCTCAAGCCGCGCTACGGCCTGTTCATCGACGGCCGCGAGGTCAACGCGAGCGACGGCAGCTGGTTCAAGAGCGTCAACCCGGCGACCGAAGAGGTCATCGCCGAGGTCGCCAGGGCCACGACCGCGGACGTCGATCGGGCGATCCGGGCGGCACGGCGAGCCCAGAAGACGCGCTGGGGCAACCTGCCCGGCCGGGAGCGCGCCAAGTACCTGTTCCGAATCGCCCGGATCCTCCAGGAGCGGGCGCGCGAGTTCGCGGTCCTCGAATCGATGGACTCGGGCAAGCCGATCAAGGAGTCGCGTGACGTCGACGTGCCCCTCGTCGCGAACCATTTCTGGTACTACGCCGGCTGGGCAGACAAGCTCGAATACGCGTTCCCCGGCCGCGTCGCCAGGCCGCTCGGCGTCGCCGCCCAGGTCATCCCCTG
>CAYXVP010000224.1:0-3985 GCA_964468305.1 uncultured Anaerolinea sp.
ACCGCTCCCGGCCGGGGGCCGGTCGACATCCGGGCAACGGTAGCAGGGGCCCGCCTTCGGCTGCGCCGCGGCCGCGAAGCCCGCGCGAGACGCGCCGGGCGCCACCTCGGCCTGTTCTGGCGGTGCACGGCCGCACCACTGCGTTTGACGGTCGAACTCGCGCGCGGGAGCATGGACGCAAGCGTCCATCGCGAGGAGCTCGTCGCGTCGGGTCGGGGGCACGACACCGCTGGAGGACCCGGCTCCCCTCGACCCATCGGACGCATTGAGATGCAGGGGAGAGCCATGCTTGGCAACCGTTCGTCTCGCGCCCCGCTCGGCATTCTCGCCGCCGTCGCAGCCGCGCTCCTGTGCGCTTCGACGGTCATCGCGTCCGTGCCCGGCACCGATGTTCGCCTCACCAAGGACGCGCCGTCGCTCTCGGGCTACGTCAGCGCCGACGACCTCGCCGGCCTCGCCCACTATTCGGACGCGACGCTGAACGAGTGCTCGCGCTCGCGTGGCCGCCAGAATGAGCCGGCGCTCGTGATCAACCCCCGCGACAACCGGGTGATGATCGGTTCGAGCAACGATTACTGCGGTGTCTACAACAACGGCAGCGACGCTAACGGCGCGCCGATCCCGTCGGGCCCGATCTGGCTCGGCTACTACCGCTCCGAGGACGCCGGCGCGACCTTCATCAGCTCCCTGGTCCCCGGCTACCCGGGCGACACGTCCACGCTCGGCGCGCTCGCGAAGATCCGGACGGCCAGCTCGGGCGATCCTGTTGCCGCCTGGGACGGCGACGGCCGCGTGTTCATGGGCTCGGAGACGAGCGACGACCCGGCCGGCACGAAGAAGACGTTCGGCGACGAGTGGGTCGCGCGTTACGTCAACCCCGCTGGGCCAGGCGGCAACACCCTCAACGACGGCAAGCGGTTCGCCGGCTCCGTCATGGTCGCCAAGGGATCCTCCGCGCCGAACCTCCTCGGCAAGTTCAACGACAAGACCGCGCTCGAGGCCGACCGCACGAACTCGGTCTGCCGCGGCAACGTCTACTTCGCCTGGTCGCGGTTCACCGGCAACGGCGGCGTCGCGATCTACTTCGTCCGCTCGACCGACCACGGCGCGACGTTCAGCCCGCCGACGAAGCTCTCGGATGGCATCCACGACGTCCAGCTGCCGGAGATCTCGGTCACCGGCAACGGTCACGTCTACGTGACGTGGGGCCAGTTCGAGGACAGCGGCCACCAGGTCGACGGCGTCGGTGTGGCGAAGTCGACCGACTGCGGCGCCACCTTCGGGCACAAGGGCACGATCACGAACTTCGCGGCCATGGGCATGACCGATGCCCAGCTCGGTGGCGGCAACGCCCGCGACTGCGGCGACGGCATCGGCATCGGCTGCGCGTCCGGCTTCACGTTCTTCCGGGTCGACAGCGGACCGCGGGCGACCGCGGACCAGAAGGACACGGCTCACGAGTGGGTGTACATCGTCTACGAGGCGATCGTGCCGGGCAGCGAGGTGCCGACGGGCACGACCTTCGGCTGGGCGGACCAGCAAGGCGCCGGCGGCCAGTCGGCGATCTACTACGTTCGCTACAACGGCGCAACCGGGGCCCACACGACCCCGGAGCGCATCGCCCTGACCAACGAGGGCCAGCAGTTCTACCCCGACCTGGCCGTCGACGCGGGCCCCGTCACGCCGCTGTGGCGGGAACCCCGCAACGACGCAAACACCGCCGCCCCGACCTTCTGTGGAGGCCCGCAGGGCAACGACGCCCCCGGCAACAGCGGCCCGTCGCTCGACGTGTACGCGGCGACGCGCCCGATCAGCGGCGGCGCCTGGTCCGGCGCGACCCGGATCAGCGACGAGACCACCAATGGCAACTGGGAGCAGTTCTCGGGCCGGACGGTGCCTTTCGGTGGTGACTACCTGTGGATCGACTCGGTCAACGGCGTCACCTTCGGCACCTGGACCGACTGGCGAAACACCGTCGCCGGAACCGACCTGCGCGAGACCACGCAGGACGAGACCGGCGCGGACGTCCTCCAGTGCCGCCACGTCACCGCCAGCGGCGGGATCTCCGGGGATACGTGCCCGCGAGACGGTGGCCTCGACCAGAACATCTACGGCGACTACGCCCCGTAGCTGAGCGCTCGGTCAGGCACGACGCCGGGTCGTCACCCTCGCGGTGGCGACCCGGCGTGTCGATTCAGATCCAGTCGATCCGGCGCAGGATGAACGTCGCGATGATCGCCGCGACGAGCGTCGCCGCGGAGATCAGGTAGAAGCCCGAGCCCTCACCGCCGGTGAGCGCCGTCGCGGCCTCGCTCATGCCGAACACGCCGGCGACCGCGCCGATGCCGGCGAGGATCACGGTCACGCCGGTGAGCCGCTTCATGATCGTCGACAGGTTGTTGTTGATCGACGAGAGGTAGACCTCGAGGGCGCCCGCGACGAGCTCCCGGAACGAGTCGAGCTCGTCGTTGAGCCGAATCAGGTGGTCGTACACGTCGCGGAAGTAGAAGACGTGTGGCTCGCGGATGACGTCGAACTCGCGGCTCGTCAGCTGCGCGACCACCTCCCGGCTCGGGGCGACGTAGTGGCGGATCTTGAGCAGCTCGCGCTTCAGCCGGAAGATGTGCTGCAGGGTCGAGGGCACGGTCTGCGAGATCGAGAGATCCTCGACCTCGTCGATCTCGTCGCCGAGCGCGTCGAAGACCGGGAAGTAGCCGTCGACGATCGAGTCGACGAGCGCCCACAGCAGCAGGTCCGCGCCCTTCGACAGCAGCGGCTCGACGCCCATCTTCACCTGGTGGGCGGCCAGCGGGTCCCAGCCGGCCGTATGCACCGACAGCAGGAAGTCGCGGCCAAGCACGAAGTCGATCTCCTGGATCGTGATGTCGTCCGTGCGCTCGAGCTCGAACAGCACGATGTGGATGACGTCGCCCACGAGCCGGACCTTGGCCCGCTCGTTGCGCTCCACGATGTCCTCGGCGATCAACGGGTGCAGCCCGAGGCGGCGGGCGACCGCGTGGAGCAGCTCGGAGCTCGGATCCGTCAGGTCGACCCAGGTCGCGGTGTCCTTGGCGGCGACGAGCTGGGCGAGGTCGTCGACGTGGGTCGATTCTTCGATCGCCCCGTCGTGCCAGCTCCGGATGTGAATGCTCACGCGATCGATGCTACGCGACGGACTCGGGCATGATCAGGGCGTGACGAGAGGGCGGCTCGAAGCATTCAGCGACGGCGTCATCGCGATCATCATCACGATCATGGTCCTGCAGCTCGTGCCGCCGCACGGCTCGGCGCCGCAGGACCTGCTTCCGATCCTGCCGATCTTCCTGGCCTACGTCCTCAGCTTTGCGAACCTCGCGATCTACTGGAACAACCACCACCACCTGCTGCAGGCGGCGCAGACCGTCAGCGGCCGCGTGCTGTGGGCGAACATGCTGCTGCTGTTCTTCCTCTCGCTCGTGCCCTTCGCGACGACGTGGATCGGTGAGACCCAGTTCGCCGCATTCCCGGTCGCGCTGTACGGGCTGATCCTGATCCTGGCGGCATTCTCGTACGGCTTTCTCGTGCGGGCGCTGATAGCCGCGCCGGGTCAGACGAGCACCCTGGCGGAGGCCCTGGGTGACGACTTCAAGGGCCGGATCTCACCCCTCCTCTACGTCATCGCCATCCCCATCGCGTTCCTCGCGCCCCTCGTCGCCTTCGGGATCTACGTCTTCGTGGCGGCGATGTGGATCATCCCGGACCCGCGGATCGAGCGTCAGATCGCGCGGTAGGCGTGCGCTCCCGACTGATCCGCCGCGCCGCCCTCCTGGCGTGGATCGTGGTCGCCGGGCTGGCGCTGGCAGTCGCCGTCGACATCGTCCGAGCCGGCGGCCCCCAGGCCTGGCTCGCGGCCCGGATTCCCGGGCAGATCGCAACGGTGCCGCCCTACGAGGCGCTCGGCAGGTAGGTCGACGTGGGCGGCGGCCGGACCGTCCACCTCGATTTC
>CAYXVP010000225.1:0-3983 GCA_964468305.1 uncultured Anaerolinea sp.
GGCCGTCCACTTCCATGACGAACCGGAGGACATCGCCGCCCACTCCGCAACCGACTGGCCCACCGTGGCGCGCCGGATGTGGCTCGCGAGGGTCGCGTTGACTGCGCCGCGGCCAATAGCCCGTTCGGCCGCCGAGTACGCCGGGTTTGGCTCGCGGGGGCCGCGTGCCTCGCGTGCGAGGGACTGCGCCGCGGCGGGAGCGTGGAGCGCGGATTCGGTTCGCGGGGGCCGCGCTGAGCGTGCCCCTTCGATTGACTTCCAATCGGGCGTGTCCTACCGTCCGCGCACCGAGATGGCCACTTCATTCTGGTACCGCAGCCCGGCATGACTTGATCCCGGTCAGTGACCGGGTGCAGGACATGTCGGGCGATGGCAGAGGCGAGACCTCTGCTTTTTTGTTTCCTCGCCGGTGAGTGCCGGTGGGGCCCGGGAGCTCGAGCGAGACAGGTAACCCAGCCGATGTTCGTCGTCATGCGCATCGCCGCCACGGAGGCCGAGGTCCTCGGCGTGAAGAGCCGCATCCTCGCGGAGGGCCTCACGCCATACGAGCACGCCGGCAACTCGGGTCTGCAGCTGGCGGTGGTCGGCGAGCTCGGCGGTCGACGGGCGGCGCTCATGGAGGTCTTGGCCGGCCTGCCAGGCGTCGAGCGGGTCACGCCCATCAATCGACCGTTCAAGCTCACCTCCCGCGAGTTCCACCCGGAGGACACCGTCATCCGGGTTCTCGATGCGGCGATCGGCGACGGTTCGCTGACGGTGATGGCCGGGCCGTGCTCCGTCGAGAGCCGAGCGCAGCTGCTGCTGACCGCGACGCGTGTGAAGGCGGCCGGCGCGACGATCCTGCGCGGCGGCGCGTTCAAGCCGAGAACCTCACCCTACGCATTCCAAGGGCTCGGCGTCGAGGCGCTGCGCTACCTCGGCGAGGCTCGCGACGAGACGGGCCTGCCGGTGATCACCGAGGTCATGGAGCCGAACCAGGTCGACATCGTCGCCGAGTACGCGGACATCCTCCAGATCGGCACCCGGAACATGCAGAACTACTCGCTGCTGCAAGCCGTAGGGCGAGTCGCGCGGCCGGTGATGCTCAAGCGCGGCTACGGGGCAACGATCGAGGAATGGCTGATGGCCGCCGAGTACATCGTCAGCTCGGGCAACCCCAACGTCATCCTGTGCGAGCGCGGCATCCGGACGTTCGAGACGTATACCCGCAACACCCTCGACCTGGCCGCGGTGCCCGTGCTTCACAACCTGACCCACCTGCCGGTGATCGTCGACCCGAGCCATGCCACGGGAAAGCGCTGGCTGGTTCGGCCGCTGGCGCTCGGTGGCGTGGCGGTCGGCGCGGACGGGGTCATGGTGGAGGTCCATCCGGATCCCGATTCGGCGCTGTCCGACGCCGAGCAGCAGCTCACCATCGAGGACTTCGAGGGGCTCATGGACGACCTCGTCGCGGTCCACGAGAACGTGCGTGGCCTCCACGACGCCGCCCAGCCCGTCGCGATCGAGCTCGGGGCGGCGGACGGCGGGCTGTCGAAGCACTGACATGTCGACGCTGACCGCGCCGGATCTCACCGTGCAGCCCGCTGCCCACCTGGGCGGCGAGCTGCGGCTGCCCGGTGACAAGTCGATCAGCCACCGGGCGTTGATGCTGGCCCTCCTCGCGCGCGGCACGTCGCGCATCCACGGCGCCGGCGACGGCGCCGACGTCCGCTCGACGGCCGGGATCGTCGCCGCCCTCGGCGCAGCGGTGAGCCGCGCAGACGCAGAGGCGGGCAACGTCGACTACGTCGTCGAGTCGCCCGGCGCGGGCGCATTCCGTCAGCCCGACGCGCCGCTCGACTGTGGCAATTCGGGCACCACCATGCGCCTGTTTGCCGGGATCCTGGCCGGCCGATCCATCCGGGCCGTCCTCGACGGCGACGCATCGCTTCGCCGGCGGCCGATGGCGCGGATCGTGGAGCCACTCCGCGCGATGGGCGCCTGGCTGGAGGGCATGGCCGGCGAGCGGCCACCGCTGATGGTCGTCGGGAAGGAGCCGCTCCGCGGAATCACCTGGACGACGCCGGTGCCCTCCGCACAGGTGAAGTCCTCGATCCTGCTCGCCGCCCTGTCAGCCAGGGGGAAGACGACGGTTCGCGAGTCCGTGGCCACGCGCGACCACACCGAGCGGATGCTGCGCATACGCGGCGTCGTAGTCCGATCCGAGGCCGATGGTCGCGGCGCGCGCGTCTCGATCGACGGCGGCGGGACGGTCGCGGCCCACGACGAACGCGTCCCGGGCGATCCCTCGGCGGCGGCGTTCTGGCTCGTCGCCGGCGCGATCCATCCGGCCGCCTCGATTCGGCTCCGCCAGGTCGGGACGAACCCGACCCGGCGGGCCGTGATCGATCTCCTCCGGCGCGCGGGTGCGACGATCGACGAGGTCAAGGCCGACGCGGCGGACGGCGGCGAACCGATCGCGGACGGTGGCGAGCCGATCGCCGACCTCGTCGTGCGCTCGTCATCGCTCGAAGCCATCGAGATGGATCCCGCCGAGACGGCGGCCGCGATCGACGAGGTGCCTGCCCTCTGCCTCGCGGCCACGCAGGCTCGCGGCCGCACCGTGATTCACGGCGCGGGTGAGCTCCGGCACAAGGAATCGGACCGGATCGCGGGAATCGTCGCCGGTCTCTCGGCACTCGGTGCGAGAATCAGCGCGAACGGCGACGACATCACCATCGACGGGCCGTCGGCTCTTCGTGGCACGGTCGTCGACAGCTTGGCGGATCACCGACTCGCGCTCACGTTCGCGATCGCGGGCCTCGTCGCTGGAGGCGTGACGACGGTCATCGGCGCGAACAGCGTTGCCATCTCATACCCAACGTTCTTCGCCGACCTCGAAAGGATCCGATCATGACCAAGCGGGTCGTCCTCATCGGTCACCCGGTCGCCCACTCGCTGTCCGGGGCGATGCAGCAGGCTGCCTTCGACTCGGCCGGGATCGACGCGACCTACGAGCTCTGGGACCGTGCCCCCATCGCGCTGGCCGACGCGATCAACGAGGTCCGCGGTGACGACTTCCTCGGCGCCAACGTCACGATCCCGCACAAGGAGCGGGTCGTGCCCATGATCGACAAGCTGACCGAGGAGGCGCAGGCAACGGGCGCTGTCAACACGCTCACGCGCGAGGGCCGCCGGCTCGTCGGCCACAACACCGACGTTCCCGGATTCGCGGCCGCGCTGGACAAGCTCGTCGGCCGCCAGAAGATGCCGCGTGCCGCGGTGGTCCTGGGGGCCGGTGGCGGCGCGCGGGCTGTGACGTACGGCCTCATCCGCGCCGGCTTCCAGCGAATCATCGTCTTCAACCGGCACCTGCATCGGGCCGAGGGGATGGTCAAGTTCTTCGCTCGCAGCGCGGCCCACATGGACCTCAAGGCCATGCCGTGGCATGAGTCGATCATCGAGTCCGAGCTGGCCAAGACCAAGGTCCTGATCAACGCGACGTCGATCGGGCTCACCTCGGACGTGTCGCCCGTGCCCGGGGAGGTGCTGACGGGCGACCTGCTGGTGCTCGACCTGATCTATAACCGGACCCGCCTGCTCCGCGACGCCGAGGCCGCGGGCGCGACCCCTCAGGACGGCGAGCTCATGCTGCTGCACCAGGGTGCCGCGTCGTTCGCGCTGTGGACTGGCCAGCCGGCGCCGCTGGAGGTCATGAGCGAGGCACTCGCCGAGGCGCGAGCCCAGGGCGTCCGGTCTGCCGAGGGCGAGCCGACCGGCGACCGGGCCGGCGCGGCGGTGCCCGAGACCGCCTCGACCGCCGGCTGATCGCCGGCCCCCAGCGCCCGTCCGGACCATGGCCGAGCCGTTTCGGTTCCTGACCGCTGGCGAGTCGCACGGGCGAACGCTCGGCGTGACGATCGAGGGTGTCCCGGCGGGACTCCCGCTGACCGAGGCTGACCTCGCGGTCGACCTCGCGCGCCGGCAGCGCGGCTACGGCCGCG
>CAYXVP010000226.1:0-3976 GCA_964468305.1 uncultured Anaerolinea sp.
GTCCGAGCTGCGCACCGGCTGGCCGTCGAGCGTGAACTGGGGCACGACGACGACCTCGTAGTCGAGGCTCCGGCCGAGCTCGCCGACGGTCTCCGGCGTGCCACCGCGTTCGTAGCCGAACGCCGACTCGGGGGTCATCAAGAGGCCCGCCAGGTCGACACCGGCTGCGATCCCCTGGACCCAAATGTCGTAGGGCGTCTCACGGAGCGCCCGATCGAAGGTCTCGATCACGGTGACCTCGATGCCCGCCGCGGCGAGCCGCTCGAGGCGCTCCGCCGGATCGCACAGGAGCGGCGGCGCGGCCCCCTTGAGGATCTCGTCGGGGTGGTGATCGAAGGTGATCCCGGTCGGCCGGGCGCCGCGAGCCGATGCGACGCGCAGCAACTCGCGAAGAAGGTACTCGTGGCCCCGGTGGAGGCCGTCAAACACGCCGACGACGGCGAACAGGCGGCCGACCGACCGGTCGAGCGCGGCCGTGCCCGCGACGACCCGCATCGCCATCAGCGCGCGAGGATCTTGGTCGGGGCGATACGGGCACCGTCCCGCCGGCCCATGCCGGCGATGCCCCCGGCGGGATCGAGGAGGCGAAGTGGGACGCCGTCGGGAATGCCGCGCATACCGGCGCGCGGCCGCACGAAGCGGCCCTGGTTCGCGTCGGCGATCTCGGCCGCCGTGAGGGCAACCGCGGGCATGGCCTCGAGGCCGGTGTCGGGCGGGAGCAGGAGGCGGCGGATGCCGTCCGGACCGCCGCTCGCCGCGGCGGCCCTGATCGCATCGAGGGAGTTGGCGCCGCTGAGGTTGAACGGCCCGCTCGCGGTCCGAACGAGCGCGCCGAGGTAGGCGGCGGTGCCCAGCCGCGCTCCGAGGTCGCGCGCCAACGCCCGAACGTAGGTCCCGGCCGAGCAGGTGACGTCGACGATCGCGATCGGGCGGTCGGCGTCCGAGGCATCCCACTCGAGGAGCTCGAGGTGTTTGATCTCGACCTGCCGCGGCGCGAGCTGCACGGTCTCGCCCGCGCGGGCCATGGCGTAGGCGCGACGCCCGCCGACCTGGACCGCCGAGAACGCCGGTGGCTGCTGCAGCTGTGGCCCGAGGAACATCCGCAGCACCGCCTCGACCGCCTCGCTGGTGGGCGCCGACGCAGCGGCGGGCGTGAGCTCGCCATCGAGGTCGTCGGTCGTGGAGCTCGCCCCGAAGCAGACGGTGGCGCGGTAGGTCTTGTCGTCGCCCAGGTGGTACTCGACGAGGCGGGTCGCGCCGCCGAGGAACAGCGGCAGGACGCCCGAGGCGAACGGGTCCAGGGTCCCGCCGTGGCCGATGCGACGGGTCACCGCGAGCCGGCGCACGAGGGCCACGACGTCGTGCGAGGTGGGACCCGGTGGCTTGGCGACGACGAGGACGCCGTGCATGGCAGGTGTGTCCGGTTGGCGAGGCACCTCGGCCTCAGGCCCCGGTCGGGCGCGAGACTGCGCCGGCCAGGCGCTCCGCCTCGGCGAGGAAGCGAGTGCGCGCCTCCGGCAGCGGCGCCTGGATCGTCGCCCCCGCGGCACGGGCGTGCCCGCCGCCACCGAAGACGCCGGTGAGGACGGTGGCGTCCACGCCGCCCGGCTTGGTGCGGACGGAGACGCGGGTGCTGTCGGGCCCGACTTCCTTGAAGAGGATCGCCACGTCGGCCGTCTCGGACTGGGCGAGGAGGTCGATGAGGCCCTCGGCGTGCGCCGACATCGTCCCGGTCGCGGCGAGGTCCGCGTCGGACAGCGAGCTGTGGATGATCCTTCCGCCGTCCGTCACCTGGAGGCGATCCAGGACGCGGCCGAAGAGCCGGAGCTGGGCGTCGGGCTTGGAGCGATACAGGCGACGGGAGATGTCCGACAGCGGCGCCCCCTCCGCCACAAGCGCGGCCGAGACCGCCAGCGTGCGCGGCGTCGAGTTGGGATGGGCGAACGTCGAAGTGTCCATGACAATCCCCGCCATCAACGCGGCGGCCATCGCCCCGCCGCCGGCGTCCAGCGGCACGCCCAGCTTTGCGGCGAGTAGGGCGACCAGCTCACATGTCGCGGCCGCCTCGGGGTCGACCCAGTCGCGAGGTCCGCCGTCCGTGTTCGAGGCGTGGTGATCGACGAGGACACGCGGGAGCCGCTCGAAGAGCGCCTCATGGCGCCCCAGGACCGCGCCGATACGATCGAGCGAACCGCAGTCGCAGACCACCAGCAGGTCGTAGTCGGCGGCGTCGTCCGGGTCGGTGACGAAGCGGCCCATGCCCTCAAGGAACGCGTACAGCGGCGGCACCGGGTCGGTGGAGACCAGGGTCGCCCTGCCGCCGTGGTGCTCGACGATCGTCGCGACCCCGAGGGCCGCGCCGAGCGTGTCAGCGTCCGGGTTTTCGTGGCAGGTCACCAGCGCGTGCCGCGATTCGGCGATGGCATCGGCGGCCGGCCCCGGGACCGCATCGAGCCAGGGCCGCAGGTCGACGCTCATCGCGGCTTCCGCCGCCGCCGCCGCTCGTCGGGGCGCTGCCGCTGCTCGTCAGGCCGCTGCCGCCCCGACCGCCGCGCGCGTGCCTTCGGCGGGGGTGCCTCCGGGATCCGCGGCACCGGCGTGGGCAGCGATTCGGTGACGGGCTCCGCCTCGTCGGGCGTCGCACCGGCCTCGAGCTCCGCGAGGAGCCGAAGCACGCGGGTGCCGCGCTGGGCCGTGTCGTCAGAACGGAGGTGGAGCTCCGGGATCCGACGCAGTCGGACTCGCCCGCCGAGCTCGTGGCGGACGAACGGCATCGCCCGCTGGAGCGCCTTGAGCGTCTGCTCGCGCTCCTCCGGCTGGCCGATCACGCTGACCCAGACGCGCGCCGTCGACAGATCCGGCGCGGTCTCGACGTCGGTGATCGTCACGAAGCCGATGCGCGGGTCCTGGATGTCGCGTGCGAGGATCTCCCCGATCTCCTGGCGCAGGAGCTGATCGATGCGGTCCGTGCGTTGCGTCATCGGTGCTGGAGTGTCCGCCGCGGCGGCGCCGTCACGCAACGGCTGAACGGGACACCGTCTGCGTGGTGTAGCACTCGAGGATGTCGCCTTCCTCGATGTCGGTCACGCTGGCCAGGCTGATGCCGCATTCGAACCCGGTCTGGACCTCGCGCACGTCGTCCTTGAAGCGGCGCAGCGAGTCGATCTTGTCGGTGGCGACGACCTTGCCGCCCCGCCAGATCCGAACGCTGCCGCTGCGCACGATGCGGCCGTCGGTGACATACGAGCCGGCGATCACGCTCCGCCCGACCTTGATGATCTTGCGGACCTCGGCGCGGCCTTCGACGACCTCGACCTGCTCCGGCTCGAGCCGGCCGGACAGGGCCTTCCCGAATTCGGCGGTGAGCTGGGTGGTGGTGCCACAGATGCGCGGGCCGGGCGACGTTGGCGTTCCCGATGCCGTGGTCGCACGTGTCGAGCAGCAACCTGGTGCGCCGGTAAAGGCCAGCACCACCGCGCAGGCCGCGGGCGGCTCGATCGTCGCAGTCTCGGCTGACAATACCCAGATGATTCGCGATCCTCGCCTCGACGAATACCTGCGCGCCCATCGCACGTCAGTGGCAACGGACGCCTTTGTGCCGACCATGCGCACGGTCGTCAATGGCGCCAACTTCTCTCAGGACAATTCGCAGGAATAATGCCGGACATGCATAAAGGACCGTCGCTCGCCAATGTAGCGGGCGTACACGGAAAGAAGGGCCTGCGCAGGTCCTTTTTTCTGGCCTTATGTCTGACCGCTGCCGCCGCGACCGCGCAGCCGTCTGACAATACGCTGAACCGCCGCGACGCTACGGCGTGGCTGAACAAGATTCATCGTGCCGCTCAGCGCGAAAACTATGTCGGAACGCTGATCTATCAGCGCGGCAGCGTCATCCATGCGTCGCGCATCCAGCATTACAGCGATCTCGCGAACAACGAGTACGAACGGCTGGAAACGCTCGACGGCAAGCCGCGCG
>CAYXVP010000227.1:0-3967 GCA_964468305.1 uncultured Anaerolinea sp.
ATGGCCGGCGTCGACCTGCCGGTGCGCGCCATCCGCGAGCAGATCAGCTCCGCGGTCGACCTGATCGTCCACCAGTCCCGCCTCAAGGATGGCACGCGCAAGATCGTGAACATCACCGAGGTCCAGGGCATGGAGGGCGACACGATCGTCATGCAGGACGTGTTCGTGTTCGAGCAGACCGGTATCCTGGACGGCAAGATCCAGGGCCGCCTCAAGCCCACGGGCATCCGGCCGAAGTTCGTCGAGACCTTCGAGGCGATGGGCATCCACCTCCCGAACGGCGTCTTCGGCTTCACGTACTAGGATCACGCTGATGCCAGTCGGGATCGTCGTCGCCGCTCTCGCCGCAGGCTCCATCGTCCTGATCGCGCTGGGAATTGCGCTGTCCGGCTCCGGCGGGGTCACGCTCGAGCGCCTCGAGCGCTACGCCGCGGGCGCCAAGCCCGACGCGGCGGCGGGCGGGCAGGGTGGCGTCGCCGACCTCATCCAGAAGTCGGCCGCACTGGCGCAGCTCAACAGGGTCGTCGAGAAGCGCGACTTCGGCGCGAATCTGCTGCGCGACCTGGGCGCTGCGGACCTGAAGCTCAAGCCATCCGAATACCTGGCTATCTGGGCCGGCGCAACGATCGGCGTGCCGGTCGCCCTGTTCCTCATCGGGTTCGTGGTTCCGTCGTTCAAGAACCCACTGATCCTGCTGCTCGGGCTCCTCCTCGGGTTCTTCGTCCCGCGGCTCTGGCTGGGCAGACGCAAGTCGGGGCGCCTCAAGGCGTTCAACAAGCAGCTGCCGGACACGGTCACGCTGATCGCGAACGCGCTGCGCGCCGGCTCGTCGTTCCTCCAGGCCATCGAGCTGGTCGTGCGCGAGTCGCGCCCGCCGATCTCGACCGAGTTCGGTCGGGTGATCCGCGAGGTCAACCTCGGCCTGCCGTTCGACGTCGCCCTCGAGAACATGGTTCGGCGCGTGAAGTCGGAAGACTTCGAGCTCATGGCCACCGCGATCGCGATCCAGCACCAGGTCGGCGGCAACCTGGCCGAGATCCTTGACTCCATCGCGTTCACGATCCGCGAGCGGATCCGGATCAAGGGCGAGATCCGGACGCTGACTGCCCAGCAGCGGCTGTCGGGCTACGTCGTCGGCGGCTTGCCATTTGGCCTGGCGCTGTTCATCTACCTCGCCGCGCCAACGTTCTTCAACCCGATGTTCTCGAAGCCGCCGGACGTCCTCGGCATCCCGCTCGGGGTCATCCTGCTGGGCATCGCCGTGATGGCGATGGGCGCCGGCTTCTACTTCATCCGCAAGATCGTGGATATCGAGGTCTAGGCGATGGAACCCGGACTCATCGTCGCCGCGGTCGCCGCGGTCGCCGTGCTCCTCATCGCGGTCGGCGTCGCCGGCTCGCGCACCGAGGATCCCCTCAAGGCCCGGCTCAACCAGCTCGGCCAGATGACGGCCAAGGACCTCCAGGAGTTGGAGCTCCAGCAGCCGTTCTTCGATCGCACCATCAAACCGCTGGCCGGGCGCCTGTCCGGCGCCGTCGCGCGGGTCACCTCGAGCTCGTTCACCGATCGCACCGAGAAACGCCTCGCGATGGCCGGCAACCCGGGCGACATGAAGGTCGCCGACTGGCTGGGCATCAAGGCCATCGCGACGGGTGTCGTCGCGGGCGTCCTGTTCATCATCTTCGGCGTCCTGGCCGGCTCGATCGTCCAGGGCCTGCTTCTCGCCCTCGTCGGTGCCGGCATCGGCTACATCGGGCCGGAGTTCTGGCTGGGCCGGCGCATCCGGGCGCGACAGAAGGGAATCCTCCTCCAGATCCCGGACGCTCTCGACCTGCTCACGATCTCCGTCCGCGCCGGCCTCGGCTTCGATGCCGCGCTGGGCAAGGTCGTCGAGAAGATGAAGGGGCCACTCGTCGACGAGTTCCGGCGAGCGCTCGCCGAGGTGCGGGTCGGCAAGGCGCGGCGCGAGGCGCTGCGCGACATCGTCCCGCGGACCGAGGTCCAGCCGCTCACCAACTTCATCAGCGCCATCATCCAGGCCGAGCAGCTCGGCGTGTCGATCTCGAAGGTGCTCCAGGTCCAGTCGGAGCAGCTCCGCATCGAGCGCCGCCAGCGCGCCGAGGAACAGGCCGCCCAGGCGCCGATCAAGATGCTGTTCCCGCTCGTCGGCTGCATCTTCCCGTCGCTGTTCGTGGTCATCCTTGGCCCGGCCCTGATCCTGATCATGCAGAACCTGCAGGTCTGACGACCTCCATGGGGGCCGCGCAGGCCTCTGCAGTCGACGGGCGGTCGGGCGGCGCGCGGAACGAGACACGGGGCACGGTCCTCGCCGAGTCGGTCGAGGATGCCCGCTCGCTCTGGGCGAAGTTCATGGGCCTGATGGGCCGCTCAGGTCTGCCGGCCGGCCACGCCCTGTGGCTCCCCGAGTCGAACGGCATCCACATGTTCTTCATGCGCTTCCCGATCGACGCGGTGTTCGTGGCCAAGGCGACGGCGGATGGGTCGAGGCGGGTGCTGTCGACGCATCGGCGGCTCCGGCCGTGGCTGGGCATGGTGCCGTTCATCCGCGGGGCGCACGGGGTGCTCGAGCTGCCGGTCGGCGCGATCGACGCAAGCGGCACCGTGCCCGGTGACGCGATCCGGCTGGTGTAGCTGACAGCCTGACCCCATGACCGCGCACCAGAGCGGCTCCGATGGGCTCGCTGATCGAATCGAGTTTCGGCTCAGGGCCCCCGAGGCGGTCGGGAAGCGAGGGCTCCCACCGGCCTGGCTGATCGCGCTGGCGGCGATCGGCGCATCGCTGCTGCTGATCGTGGCCAGCACCGATTGGCAGCACCTCAACGATGAGTACGCGTACTGGCTCGCGGGATCGCGCCTTGCGATCGGCGCAACGCTCTATGACCCGGGCGCCGTGCCCGGCACGCCGTACGCCTATTGGTATCCGCCGCCACTGGCGCAGGTCCTCGCGCCCTTGACGTTGTTCGTGTCTGCCGACGCCTTCAGCGTCGCCTGGACGGCGTTGCTGCTCGTGTGCCTCTGGTGGCTCGCCGGTCGCAGGCTGCTCGTGGCCCTGGCGCTCATCGCCTTCCTGCCTGTGGCGGTTGAGCTGCGAGTCCGGAACGTCCACCTGGTCCTCGCCGTACTGGCGGTGCTCGCACTGCGACGATCGTCCCTGTTCTGGGTCCCCGCCACCGCGTTGAAGATGACGCCCGTGCTCGGACTGGTCTACCTCGGCGCGGCGCGGCGATGGCGGGAGGCGATGGTCGCCGGCTTCGTGGGGTTGGGCGTGCTCGCCGTGAGCTATGTCGCCTCTCCGGGGGCGTGGCAGTCGTTTGTCGACGTCGTCGGGCCGCATGCCGGAGCGGATGGGGCATCGGTGTTCCCGATCCCGTTCGGCGTCCGGTTCGCCATCGGGGTAGTGCTGTCGGTGATCGCGGGGCGGCTCGCGTTGCGCGCAGCTCGACAGGATCGCGGCGATGTGCGTCTGGCCGAGTCGCTCCTGATCGTGGCCCTCACGATCGCGAACCCGACGCTGTGGGTGACCGCGCTGTGCCTGCTCGTGGCGATCGTGCCGCTGTGGCGAACCGGTGGCGGCCAGGTCGCACCGATGGATTCCGTGTTGATCGGCAGATAAGCGGCTCGCGCCAGGATGGCGCCGATGAGCTGGACCGGTGCGCCCCTGCACGACGTCCGGAGGGTCCTCGGCGCCGCTGCGAATCGCGCGCTCGACCTCGCCCTGCCCGCGTCGTGCGCAGGCTGCGGCCAGGAGGGCGACGCACTCTGCCGCGAGTGCCGCACGGCGCTCGACATCCGCGTCGGCGCGGAGCCCGGAGTGCCGGTGGGGCTGCCCGCGGACATTCCGGCGCCGTTGCTGCAGCTGGAGTGGTGCGCGCCGTTCACGGGCGTGACGCGCCGCGCCCTGCACGCGCTCAAGTACGACGGGGAGCGCCGCCTCGCGCCGCTGATG
>CAYXVP010000228.1:0-3014 GCA_964468305.1 uncultured Anaerolinea sp.
GCTGCACCATCGGCGTGTCCTGGAACAACTATCAGGAAGAGCGATGGGCGAAGTGGGATGAGCCCGCGATCAAGGCCGCGATCGCGGCCGGTGGCGGGACCTACATCTCGAACGACGCGAAGTCGTCCGCCGACACCCAGAACTCGAACGTCGCGAACCTGATCTCGCAGGGCGCGAAGGTCGTGATCATCCTCGCCCAGGACGGGACGGCCATCAAGACGGCTGTCACGGCGGCACTCGCGGCGAACGTTCCCGTGATCGCCTACGACCGCCTGATCGAGGATCCGAAGGTCTTGTACATCACCTTCGACAACAAGCTCGTCGGCAAGCTCGAGGCTGCGGCACTGCTCAAGGCCAAGAGCGCGGGCAACTACGTCGTCATCAAGGGCAACAAGGCCGACGCCAACGCGGACTTCCTCCGCGCCGGCTACGTCGAGGCGGGCCTTCCCGACGTCGGCCAGAGCACGGCCAGCCTCAAGAACGTCGGCGAGACGTACACCGACAACTGGGATCCTGCGAAGGCCCAGACGGAGATGGAGCAATTCCTCACGGCGAACAGCAACAAGATCGACATCGCCTTCGTTGAGAACGACGGCATGGCCGGCGGCGCCATCGCGGCGCTGACCGCCCAGGGTCTCGCCGGCTCCGTGCCGGTGTCCGGCCAGGACGGCGACTCCGCCGCCCTCAACCGGGTCGCGCTCGGCACGCAGACCGTCGACGTTTGGAAGGACTCGCGTCTCCTTGGCAAGACCGCCGGTGATGCTGCAATCCAGCTGTGCAGCAACCCCGACGCAAGCAAGGTGACGAATGCCGCGCCGTTCCCGATCACCGGGGGCAACGTGAGCTCGATCCTGCTGACCCCGGACCCGATCACCAAGGACAACTTCAAGGACGTCCTCGATGCGGGCTGGATCACGAAGGACGCACTTTGCAAGGGCGTGACCGCCGGTTCCGTTACCGGCTGCTGACGACCTTCACGATCGATTGAGCTGAAGCGCCCTGCCTCCGCGATCGCGGGGCAGGGCGCATTTCTTTCGGGCGTGACGCCGCGCCGGCATCGGCGCACCAGGAGCGGGTGACCATGGCGCTCTCCGAGACCACGGGTCAGGCGACGGTCGAGGGTCGGCCCGCCTCGCCGATCAGGCGGACGGTCGACAGGATCCGCGCCGCGCTCGCGCCGGTCCGAGCGCGACTTGCGGTGCTCGAGGTGGATACGCGCCTGCTCGGCATGATCGCGGCGCTCGCGATCATCTGGGTCGGCTTCAACATCGCCGGCCACGGCACGTTCCTGACCGCCCGCAACCTGTGGAACCTTTCCGTCCAGAGCGCCTCGATCGCGATCATGGCGACGGGCATGGTCCTGATCATCGTGTCCCGCAACATCGACCTGTCGGTGGGCTCGATGCTGGGGTTCATCGGCTACACGATGGCGATGCTCCAGACGATCTGGATCCCGCAGATCTTCGGAGCGCAGCCGCAGCCCTGGATCTGGGTGGTGACCCTGCTCGTCGGGATCGGCCTGGGCGCGCTGATCGGCGGGTTCCAGGGCTTCATCGTCGCCTACGCCGGCGTGCCCTCGTTCATCGTGACCCTCGGCGGCCTCCTGATCTGGCGAGGCCTGATCTTCCGTTTCGCCCAGGGCCAGACGATCGCGCCGCTGGACCAGACGTTCCAGCTGCTCGGCGGAGGCACCGTGGGCACGCACGTCGGCGCGCTCGGCGACATCGGCAGCTGGGTGCTGGGTGCGCTCGCCTGCGCTGCGATCGTCGCCTCGCTGGTCTTCACACGCCGCCGCCGGCGCCGCTACGGCTTCCCGACGCGGCCGCTCTGGGCCGAGGTCGTCGTCGGCGTCGTCGCCTGCGCCGCTGCCCTCGGCGCGGTGTTCGTCGCCATCAGCTACCCGTTGCCGCCCAACGTCGCGGCAGCCGTGGCCCAGGAGCAAGGCATCGCGGAGCCACCCGGCGGCTTCCCGACCGGCGTTGCGATCCCGGTCCTCGTCCTCATCATCGTCGGCATCGTCGTGTCATTCCTGGCGACGCGACGTCAGTTCGGCCGCTACGTCTATGCCATCGGCGGCAACCCCGACGCCGCGGCCCTCGGCGGCATCAACGTCCGCTGGACGATCCTCAAGACGTTCTCGCTCATGGGCATCCTCGCCGCGATCAGCGCCGCCGTGTCCACCGCCCGTCTCAATAGCGCGGTAACCGGCCTCGGGACACAGAATGAGCTCGACGTGATCTCGGCGGCGGTCATCGGCGGGACGTCGTTCGCCGGCGGCATCGGGACCATCCCCGGTGCGATCCTCGGCGCCGTCGTCATGCAGTCGCTTCGGTCGGGCATGTCGCTCCTGCTCGTCGACTCGCCGACCCAGGACATCGTCGTCGGCGTCGTCCTCGTCGGCGCGGTCGGGCTGGACACGCTGCTTCGCAGAAGGGCAGGCTGATCAACATGGCGATGGCGCAACCGGCACCCCAGTCCGCCCCAACGCCCACGCCTGGGCGGCAGCCGCTGGTCGAGATGCGCGGCATCGAGGTCAGCTTCGGCGGCGTCAAAGCGGTCCAGGGCGTGACGATCGACCTGTACCCGGGCGAGGTCGTCGGGCTCGTCGGCGGCAACGGCGCCGGCAAGTCGACGCTGATGCGCACCCTCTCCGGCGCCCGCCCGCCGGACCACGGCGAGATCCGGGTCGACGGCAAGGCAGCGACGATCGCCAACCCCCGCGACGCCAAGACCTTCGGCATCGAGTGCATCTACCAGACGCTCGCGCTCGCGGACAACCTCGACGCGCCGGCGAACGTGTTCCTCGGGCGCGAGATCACGAGCCGCGGCCAGCTCGACGACGACGCGATGGAGGATGCGACCCGCAAGGTCATCGGCCGCCTCAACCCGAACTTCAAGAACTTCACCAGCCCGGTGATGCGCCTGTCCGGCGGCCAGCGCCAGGCCGTCGCGATCGGCCGGGCGATCCAGTTCAACGCCCGCATCCTGATCATGGACGAGCCGACAGCCGCGCT
>CAYXVP010000228.1:3024-3966 GCA_964468305.1 uncultured Anaerolinea sp.
CCCGGAATATGTTCCGGGGCTTTCCTGACATTTCAGGTGCGCGTCCTCATCCGCCAGCTGAAGAAGGAAGGGCTCGGGATCTTCCTCGTCAGCCACGACATCCACGACGTCTTCGACCTGTCCGAGCGGATCGCGGTCATGTACCACGGCCGGCTCGTGGACACGGTCAACAAGGACGACGTCACCACGGACGAGGTGCTCGGGATGATCATCCTGGGCAAGCCGCCGACGAAGCTGACCGAAGAGGACAAGGCCGCCCTGCACGCGTAGGCCCGGCGAATGGCCGCCGGCTACGCCGAATCCCGGTGAAAGAACGGTCGCAGCGCGGGGTATAGCTCGCGGTAGGCGGCGTGCGCCTCGCGGTAGCGGGCCGCGTCGGGACCGGGTGATGCGACCGGAGTCGCCCTGACCAGCGCTGCGACCGCCGCCTCGACAGAGGGGAACCAGCCCGCCGCCTCCGTTGCCAGCAGCGCCGCGCCGTAGGCGGCGCCCTCCGTGGTGCTGACCGTCGTCAGCTCAGTCTCCAGGACGTCGGCGAGGATCTGACGCCAGAGTGCGTTCGCGATGCCGCCGCCGGAGGCGCGAATCTGGGTCGGGGCGGGCATGCCCGCCGCGGTCATCAGGTCGAGCCCGTCCCGGATCCCGTATGCGACGCCCTCCAGGACGGCACGCAGCGTGTGGCGCCGGTCATGGCCCAGGTTGAGCCCGATGAATGCGCCGCGCGCGAGGGGGTCCGGGTGCGGGCTCCGCTCGCCGCTGAGGTAGGGCAGGAAGAACAGGCCCTCGCTCCCGACCGGGACCTCGGCAGCGGTCGCGACGAGCTGCTCGTACGGCTGACCGGGCGCGAAGGTGTCCCGGAACCAGCGCAGGCTCCCGGCGGCCGAGAGCATCACCGACATCAGGTGCCAGCGGGCCGGCAGGGCGTGGCAGAAGGCATGGACG
>CAYXVP010000229.1:0-3955 GCA_964468305.1 uncultured Anaerolinea sp.
CGCCGGTAGGCGATCGAGGCCTTGTCCGGGCCGGCGATATGGAGCTCCTGCGACAGGTCCACCGGCAACTCTTCCGGCCGTTGCGACTCCGCGATCGGGCGATCCTGGTCGAGGATCACGGCCTGGAAGGCGGCGAGCTCCGCGTCGGCCGACGGGTCGAGCCGGTACGTCCGCGCGTTCCAGGTGAACGAGCGGCAGCGCTTCGCCGACAGCGGCGCGCAGGCGAGGAAGAGCACAAAATGGTTGCCGTTCGGCCGCTCGGCGGAGGGCGGCAACCGCTGGTCGAGGGTCACGGAGAGCGGCAGGTGCAGGGTATAGGTCGTCGGATCGCGCTGGACCTTCTCGCCCGGCCGAACGTCGCCCTTGACCGAGGCCTGGGGCTCCTCGAGGGCGACGTCGAACGAGATCGTGGTGCCGTCGTCGCGCACCTCGTGCTCTGGGCTCAACGGCTTCGACCGGTCGCCGAGGACGCCCGGGTGGACCCACGGGAAGTGGCTGAAGTCGACGAAGTTCTCGATCCGGCGCGCGGCCGAGCATGCCCAGTCGTACGTATCGATCCGGATCGTCCGGTAGTCCGGCTCGCCCCACCACGAGCCCGCCTGGGGTAGGGAATAGCGGCCCTCGGGCTGCTCCCACCCGCCCGGACCCGGCTCGAGGAGGACCCACACCAGGCCCACCGCCACGGCAGTGGCGTAGCGCGTCACGCGCGCGCGATTCGGGATGGACCGGCCGTGAACCGCCGGGATCCGGCGGACGATCCCGCGGCGGTCGTAGCTCCAGCCGTGGTACGCGCAGACGAGGCACGCCTCGCCGACGGTGCCGGAGCCATCGGGCGCGGGCTGGCTCCCTTCGTCGACCCAGCCAAGCGACAGCGCCGTTCCGCGGTGGACGCACAGGTCAGGGAAGCAGGCGATCTCGCTCCCGAGGCGAACGACCACGAGGCGCTCGTCGAGGAGGCTCGCCGCGAGGGGCTCCCCGGCGAGGTCGTCGAGGTGGCAGACGGGCTGCCAGCACCGCCGGAGCGCCTTGTGCAGCCGCGCCTCGCCCGCGACGTCGAGATGGATGTCGGGCGACGCTTCGCGCACGCCGCGATCCTAGTGCCGCGATCCTGGCGCTGCGCCCCGTGCCAGGCACGCCGCGCCGCAGGCTTCGGGCCCGGAGCGCTAGCCCCCGGCGCCATCCTCCAGCAGGTCGAGCAGGATCGCGCCCCACAGCATCGACGCGTCGCTGACGGCGACGCGGCTGGCGCTGCGCCACGGCCGGCCGCGGCCGTCGAGGACCTCCCACAGGGTGCCGTCGCGCTCGATCGGCCCGCGCATGCGCCCCAGCTCGACGTCCGCAGCCGCAGGATCCACACGGCGCAGCAGCGACAGGTAGATCGAGCCGAGACTGGTCCACGACGTGGTGGTCTGGTAATCGGGCGACCAGAACCGGAAGGCCCACAGCTGGCCGTCGGTCCGATGGTCGACCTCGAACTTGAGCGGGTACGGCGTGGTGTAGCCCTCAGTCCGGAGGGTCTGCATCGCGGCGGCCAACATCGACGCGTCGTCGATCAGCCCGGCGTGGAACGGCCAGACGTTCGCCTCGCCGGACGTCGCATCCGTGCGGAGGCGGTCGCGGAACCGGTTGCCGAGCCAGAAGTCGCGACGCAGCAGCAATGACCAGTCGGGCGCGCCGTCCTCGCTGCCAGCCCGGCGGAAGTGGTGCGACAGCAGATCCGGTGCCCAGCCCGTCTCGAGGAGATCCCGGCCGAGCAGCGCGACCATCGTGTTGCCGTACGCGGTCGAGGCGTTCCTGAACGTGTCGCGGTGGGCGGAGAGGTGCCGGTCGGCGCGGACCAGCCCTGTTGCGGGATCGACGACACGGTCGACGAAGTGGGCGACCTCCGCGGCCAGCCAGGCGGCATGTTCTCGGGCGAGGTCGCCGGCGCTCGCCGCGCGCAGGGAGCTGACGAACAGCGGCAGCGAGTCGACGCCGTAGTCGAACACGTCGACCGGGTGCCGACCAATCGGGTCGATGGTCGTCGTGACGTGCGAGCCACGGCCGCGCCACGCCCCGAGCGCCCAGGCGAGACTCGAGTGCAGGCGATCCGCCCAGGGTCCGCCGAGCCGCATCAGGGCCGGGGCCGCGAAGCCGAGGTCGCGCGTCCAGAAGTGCCGGTAGGTGCCCGGGCTCGCGGTCAGGACCTCGCCGGTCCAACACGCTTCGAGGCCGGCGCGGAGGATCTCCGCGGCGGTGCCTGCATGGCGCTGGTGGCCACGGACCGCGCGTCGCGCCCGAACCGCCGCGACCCTGAGCCCCATGCCGAGGACGGCGGGGTGGAGGAGCGCGAGCCTCGACACCAACCGGCGCGTCGGCCGCCGCCTCAGCGGCGGCGGTCGTCTTCGATCGCGCGCAGGACCACGCGGACGATGATCGAGCCCAGGATCGCGACCGCGACCGAGCCGATGAACGTTTCGGTGTCGCCGTTGCCGAGCGAGCGCATCACCCAGCCGCCGACGACTGCGCCGAGGACGCCGACCACGATCGTCGGGAGGCAACCCTGGACGCTCCGGGTGCCGACGAACCAGCCCGAGATACTGCCCGCCAGAAGCCCGATGACGATCCAGGTCAGGAGGTCGTACTGCGGCATGGGCGCGATTGTGCCTCGCCGACGCCGCGGGCGTCAGGCCGGCGGGATGTTCTGGTTCAGCCGGAACAGGTTGTCCGGATCGTAGCGGCGCTTGATCTCGACGAGCCGGTCGTACGTCTTGCCGGGATAGGCGGCCCGCACCCGCGCGGGGCCCTCGTCGGACAGGAAGTTGACGTAGGCGCCGTCGTCTGATTGCCGAATCGCGCCCACGACGCCGTCGACCCAGGTGAGCTTCTCCGCCCTGTCGCGGTCGCCCTCGTAGAACGCGGCCACGTTGAACATGATCTCGCTCGCACGATGGGCATAGGCCGTCGCGCCGTCGGCGATGCGGGCGATGGCGCCGCCGAGCACCCGCAGCTGCACCACGCGTATTGGTGCGTCGAACGTCTCCAGCCGATCCATGATCGTCTCCGCCGTCGTTCGATCGACCCGGTCGAGAAACCCGGTGAGGCTGACCGCCAGCGGGTGGTAGTTCGGGTCCTCGGGCGGGTACATCACCGTGTACGGACCCGAGCTCAGCATGTCGGCGATCGGGGCATCCAGTCCGCCAACCCTGGCGAGGTCGCGGAACGGCTCGAGCACGTTCGCGCCCGACTCGGCGTCGCCCGCCCAGCAGATGAGGCCGAAGATCACGAGCTTTCCGTGCCACTGGGCATCGGCGAAGGGCAATGGCGGGCAGGGCATGACGTTGGCGATGGTCCCGAGCTCTTCTGGTGCCTCGCTCGAGAGCGCCATGAACCGCTCGACGGTCTCGGCGGTCGCGGGCAGGATCAGCAGCCCGCCAACGATGCCGGGCAGGTCGGCCAGGCGGTACCGCAACCGCGTCGCCACGCCGAAGTTGCCACCGCCGCCGCGGATCGCCCAGAAAAGGTCCGGATTGGTGTCCTCGTCGGCCCGCAGGACATCGCCGGCGGCGGTCACGACCTCGGCCGAGAGGAGGTTGTCGATCGTCAGGCCGTGCTTCCGGCCCAGGTAGCCGACGCCGCCACCGAGGGTGATCCCGCCGACGCCGACGGAGCCGGTGTCGCCAAACCCGAGCGCGAGCCCGTACTTCGCGGCCGCCTCCGAGACCGCAAGCGCGGTGGCGCCACCCTCGACCCAGGCGGTCTTCATGTCCGGGTCGATGTCGATCGCGGTCATGTCGCGGAGGTCGAGGACGATGCCGCCCTCTGTCGTGCTGTCGCCCTTGTTGCTGTGCCCGCCGCTGCGAACGGCGAGGTCGAGGCCGCTGTCGCGAGCCGCCGCGATCACCGCGCGAACATCGTCCACGCCGGCGACACGGAAGATCCCGGCCCGTTGCCACTCAATTCCCCCCTAACCAAC
>CAYXVP010000230.1:0-1541 GCA_964468305.1 uncultured Anaerolinea sp.
CGGGGCCGGCGCAGATCCGGCCCGGGGCCCCGCACGGCGCCGGCTCGAACGGTGACGCCCTCGCCCCGCCGACGCCGGCCAGCGCGCCCCGGAACCCGAGCTACACGTCGGTCTTCGTGAGCGAGCTCGTCGAGCTTGCCAGGGAGGATGCGCGCATCGTCGCCATCACCGCGGGCATGCCGACCGGTACCGGGCTGTCCAAGTTCCAGGCGGCCTACCCGGACCGGTTCCACGACGTGGGGATCGCCGAGCAGCATGCGGTGACTATGGCCGCCGGCCTCGCGATCGGGGGCATGCGACCGGTCGTGGCGCTGTATTCGACGTTCCTCCAGCGCGCCTTCGACCAGACGGTCCACGACGTCTGCCAAAACGACCTGCCGGTGCTTCTCGCGGTCGATCGGGCGGGGCTCGTGGGCGAGGACGGCACCTCGCACCAGGGCATGTTCGCGATCCCGGCCCAACGCCAGCTGCCGTACCTGGTCGTGGCCAGCCCGAAGGACGAGCAGGAGCTCCGATCGCTGCTCCATACCGCATTCGGGCAGGCCCATCCGTTCGCGCTGCACTATCCGCGCGACCCGGGCTTCGGGCTCCCGCCGGTCGAGCCGCGAACGATCCCGGTCGGCCAGGCCGAGGTGCTCCGCGACGGCGAGGACATCCTCTTCGTCGGCTTCGGCCCGATCGTCATGCGTGCGCTCGAGGTCGCCGACGCGCTCGTCGACGATGGCTGGTCGATCGGCGTCGTCAACGCGCGCTTCGCCAAGCCGCTCGACCGCCAGCTCATCCTCGATCAGGCCCGCGGCAAGCGCCTCGTCGTCACTTTCGAGGAGAGCGTCGTCAGCGGTGGCTTCGGGAGCGCGGTCCTCGAGGCGATCGAGGAGGCGCGTCAGTCGGACGCGGCCCTGCGTGAGACCGCCGTCCGGATCCTGGGCATCCCGGCCGACCGGTTCGTCGACCACGGCGCCGTGGCGGACCTGCGGCGGATGCTTCGCCTCGACCCGCCCGGGCTCACGGAGCAGGTGCGCGAGGCCGTGGCCGCGCTCTCGTTGGCGCCATCGCGCCGGCCGGCTGTTCGGGAGGCTGCTCGCGCCGTCTGAGGCCGCAGACTGCGTGGCCGGAGCGGCCCGCGGTGAGCCCGTGCGAAGTGGCGTGTGCCACCATGGGCCGGTGACGGCCGTGCGGACGAAACGGGCTGCCCGAGTTCGGCTCGACCAGCTCATCCTCGAGCGCGGGCTCGCCGAATCGCGCGCCCGCGCCCATGCGCTGCTCATCGGCGGACGCGTGCGCGTGGGCGAGGGCGACCAAGCGAGGCTGGATCGGAAGCCCGGTGATCTCGTCGATCCCGAGACCCGAGTCGAGGTTGCGGCGCCCGATCCGTATGTGAGCCGCGGCGGCCACAAGCTTGCCGCCGCGCTCGACGCCTTCGGCGTGGATCCAGCGGACCGCATCTGACTCGACGTCGGGGCGTCGACCGGCGTCTTTACCGACGTCCCTCCCCAGCGCGCATGCCGCCCGCTCTCCGCCTCTGACCCCTCGACCGCGCC
>CAYXVP010000230.1:1551-3939 GCA_964468305.1 uncultured Anaerolinea sp.
GGGCGTCGACCGGCGGCTTTACCGACGTCCTGCTCCAGCGCGACGCGCGCCGCGTCTACGCCCTTGACGTCGGCCGCGGCCAGCTCGCGGAGCGTCTGCGGAACGACGTGCGCGTCGTCTCCATGGACCGCACGAACGCGCGAACCCTCTCCCAGACGTCGCTCCCGGAGCCCGTCACACTGGCCACGGTCGACGTCTCGTTCATCTCGCTTCGGCTCGTCCTTGGTCCGATCGCCACGACGTTCGATCGCTGGGGCGGCGACCTCGTCGCGCTCGTCAAGCCGCAGTTCGAGGCGGGCCGAGGGGAGACGAACGAGGGCGTCGTGCGTGACCCGGCGGTCCATGCGCGGGTCGTTCGCGAGGTGACCGAGGCGGCCGTCGCGCTCGGGCTGGAGCCCGCGGGCGAGATCGCCTCGCCGATCCTCGGCCCGGAGGGGAATCGCGAGTTCCTGCTCCACTTGCGCGTGCCGGCCCGGGGTTCCGCCTGACGATGCCCGCTGCGCCCGCCGTCCACCGCCTCGGGTTCGCCTACAACCCGACCAGCGACGCCGCCGTCGATCTCCGAGAGCGGGCAGTCGACTGGGCGCAGGCCCACGGCGTCGACGAATGGTCGGCGCCGGCAGCCGATCGCGAAGCGCTCCGCCGCGAGCTGCCCGGAACGGACGTCCTCGTGGTCCTCGGTGGCGACGGGACCTTCCTGCGAGCCGCCCATGCGGTGATCGAGATCGACGTTCCGCTCCTCGGGATCAACGTCGGCAAGGTCGGCTTCCTGTCGAAGGTCGAGGCCAACGAGCTCGAGCGCGTGCTCGGCACGCTGGTCGATGGCCGGTTCGAGATCGAGCCGCGGATGGCGATCGAGGGCCGCATCCTCCGTGGCGGCGTCGATCCATACGAGGGCCGCCTGCTGGCGCTCAACGACGTCGTGATCGCCCGCGGCTCGCTGGCGCGGGTCGTCCGACTCGACACGAGCATCGACTCGAGCCACCTCGCCTCGTTCATCGCCGACGGCCTCGTCGTCGCGAGCCCGACCGGGTCGACCGGCTACTCGTTCTCGGCCGGCGGCCCGATCCTGGGACCGACCGCGAGGAACCTCGTGGTCACGCCCATCGCCGGCTACCTGACCACCATCCGCTCCGTCGTCGTCGGCCCGACGGCGGTCGTCCGCTGTCGCGTCGTCGACGCCCACGAGGCGCTCGTGTCGGTCGATGGCCGCGAAGACATCCCGCTTGCGGTGGGCGACGTCGTCGAGGTGCGCGGGATCGAGCGGCCGGTTCACCTGGTCGAACCGCAGGGCTCGCTGCCGTTCTGGGACCTGGTCCGACGCAAGGTCGAGCTGCTCCCCTCGTGACCGACCCCCGCGACGATCGACCGGGTCGCTTGCTCGAGCTGTCGGTCAACGACCTGGCGCTGATCGACCGGCTCCGGCTGGAGCTCGAACCGGGCCTGAACGTCCTGACCGGTGAGACCGGCGCCGGCAAGAGCCTGCTCATCGACGCGTTGGGCCTCGCCCTGGGCGCGCGCGCGGACACGTCGCTCGTGCGCCACCGGGCCGAGACCGCTCGCGTGGAGGCGCTGTTCGACCGGCTGCCCGAGCCGCTGATGGCGAGCCGCGAGATCACCAGCTCCGGGCGGTCCACTGCGCGGCTGGACGATCAGGCGGTGACCGCGGCACGGCTCGCGGAGTCCGTCGGGCCGCTCGTGGAGATCCATGGCCAGCACGAGCAGTCGCGCCTGCTCGACGAGCGCTGGCAGCGCGAGCTGCTCGACGCGTACGCCGGCCACGGCGCGCTGCGCGCGGGAATGGCGCGCGCGGTCGAGCATTGGCGAGAGAACCGCAACGAGCTCGCGGAGACGGCGATCGAGCCTCGCGAGGTGGAGCGGCGGCTCGAGCTGGCGCGGCACGACGTCGAGGAGATCGCCGGCGCCCACCTGCGAGTCGGCGAGGCTGAGGAGCTCAGGGCAAGGCTGGAGCTCGCCCGACACAGCGAGGCAATCGCGCGGGGCGCCACCTCGATCCGCGAGGCCCTCGACGGGGAGGGCAGCGGGGCGCGGGAGCGGCTCGCCCGCGGCGTCCGCGAAGCGCGGTCGCTCGGTCGGATCGACGATCGCTTCGAGGCTGTGGCCGCCCGGCTAGCCGGGCTGGAGGCCGAGCTGGAAGACGCCGCGGGAGACGTGCGCCGGCTGGCGGACGGGCTGGACCATGACGCCGCGGCGCTGCTCGCGGCGGGGGAGCGGCTCTCGCGCATCTATTCGCTGGAGCGTCGCTACGGTGACGACGAGGCAGCGGTCATCGCCCATGCGGAGCGCGCGGCCGCGGAGACGGTGCGTCTCGAAGGCCTCGCCGACGAGCGCTGGCGACGCGAGGCCGACGACGCGCGGCTCCTGGCC
>CAYXVP010000231.1:0-3933 GCA_964468305.1 uncultured Anaerolinea sp.
CGATGCTCGACGAGGAGGGCCGGCTTCGATCCGGGCTCGACCGGCTCGCGGCGGAGCTGCGCACCGGCTGGCTGGCGCGCGTCGCCGACGCCGAGCCCGCCGGCGCCGCCTGATCGAGGTGGCTCGGCGCAGCGCCGGATCGAGCGTCGTCAACGCCGGCCGGGTCATCGCGGGATCCGCCCGTGGCATTCGTCTGATCGGGCCGGGCCAAGGCACCCGGCCACTGGGCGACCGGCTCAAGCAGAGCCTGTTCGCGATCCTCGAGCCCGGCCTCCGCGGGAGCGTCTTCGTTGACCTCTACGCCGGCAGCGGCGCGGCCGGGATCGAGGCCCTCTCGCGTGGCGCGGCGCGGGCGATCTTCGTCGAGCGAGACGGCAGGGCCCTTGCCGCGATCGCCCGAAACCTCGAAGCGACGACCCTCGCTGACCGTGCGGTCGTCGTCGGGCAGTCCGTCGAGTCCTGGCTACCCACGGCGAGGTCGCGTGAGCTGGGCGGTGGCCCTGCGGGAACGGTCTTCGTCGACCCGCCGTACGGGGGCCCGCTCGAGGTCGCCATGGTTCTCGGGCGCATCGAAGCGGCCGGTCCGGGCGGCGTCCTCGACGACCAGGGTCTACTGGTCGCCAAGCACTTCCGGACGACGGAGCCGGCCGCAACCCGGCTGCTACGCTCGGTCCGCCAGGAACGGTTCGGCGACACCGTCCTTACCTTCTACCGGTGGTCCGGGGAGGCCGCATGAGGACCGCGCTCTATCCCGGTTCGTTCGATCCCGTGACGAATGGTCACGTCGACGTGCTGACACGCGCCCTCGCGGTGTTCGACCAGGTTGTCGTGGCGGTTCTCGAGAACCCGCGGAAGAAGGCCCTGTTCCCCGTGGAGACACGGGTCGTCGTTCTCGAGACCGCCATTCGCGATGCGGGCATCGACCATGCGACCGTCGTCTCCTTCGATGGGCTCACCGTCGACGCGGCGCAGGAGCACGACGCGCGCTGGATCGTTCGCGGGCTGCGCGCGATCTCCGACTTCGAGATCGAGGGCCAGCTCGCCCACAACAACCGGGTCCTCGCGCCGGACATCGACACCGTGTTCTTCATGACCGCGGCCGAGTTCGGCTACGTGAGCTCGAGCCTGGTCAAGGAGATCGCGAGCTTCGGCGGCGACGTCTCGACGATGGTTCCACCGGCCGCGGTCACGGCGATCCGGACGCTGGCCAGATCGCCGGAGCGACCGCGCTGACGCGCCGGTCGGCGACCGAAGCTCGCATGCGATAATCGCGCCGTGGACATCATGTTCCTGCTCGAACGGCTCGAGTCGATCGTCGCGACCGGCACCGGCGTGCCGGCGACGCGCAAGGTGCTCGTCGACAAGGACGCCGTCCTCGAGCTGATCGACCAGCTCCGGGTCGCCGTCCCCGAGGAGATCCACGCCGCCAAGCGAATCAACGCCGAGGGCGAGCGGATCATCGAGCAGGCGAACGACGAGGGCGGGCGGATCATCGCCCGGGCCCAGGAGCAGGCGACCTACCTGATCGGCGAGCGCGGGCTGATCGATGCGGCCGTCGCCGAGGGGCGCCGAATCGTCGCCGAGGCGGGCGACGCCGCCGACGGCGTGCGGCTGGGCGCCGACCAGTACGCGGCCGAGGTGCTCGAGTCGCTCGAGGCCGAGGTGCGCAAGGCGCTCTCCGGGATCGAGAAGGGGATCGGTGTCCTCGCGGCCCGCCAGGCCGAGCTCCGCGGTGAGCCCACGGCACGTACGAACGGCACCCACGACGAGGACATCGGGTCGCGCGACATGGAGGAGTGGCCGGACGCCCGGGCGGCCGTGCCGGTCTTCGAGCAGGAGGACGCGGGCCAGACGGTTCCGCGATGACCGCCCCGGCCCCGCTTGTCTACCCGCTGGCCGGGCTCCTGGCCGAGCCGGCCGGCGCCGAGCGCCGCTACGAGATCCATGGCGCGACGCTCCGGCTCCCCGACGACCTGCGCCTTGCCGAGCCGATCGACGGGACGGTCCGCGTCGCCCGGACGAATCGCGGCGTACTCGTCGACGCCCGGCTGACGACCGCACTCGACGCCGAGTGTGCTCGGTGCCTTCGCGAGATCGACGTCCCGACGACGGTCGAGATCCACGAAGAGGTGCTGCCGAGCGTCGACATCGCCTCCGGCCACCGCCTCGACACAAGCACCGAGCCGGACGTCGAGCGCCTTACGGACCATCATGAGCTGGACCTCGGGCGGCTTGCCGCCGAGGCGATCTCCCTTGCGGAGCCGATCGCGCCGCTGTGCGAGCCGAGCTGCCCGGGCCTGTGCGTGACCTGTGGCGCGAGGCTCGATCCGGGCCACGAGGCGCATCCGGAGGACGACATCGACCCGCGCCTGGCGGCGCTGAAGGCCTTCCAGGTCGACGGCGGTGGGGAGACCGGGTAGACTGCGGCCTCGTTCCCACTGAACAACCCCACGCGCAGGCGCGCGCCGCTCGATCGCCGCCCCGCGGTCGAGCGCCGAAAGGAGCTACAAGTCTCATGGGCGTGCCCAAGCGCAGGGTCTCCCACGCTCGGCAGGGCGATCGACGCGCGCACCAGGCGCTCTCGCTGCCGCAGCTCGAGGAGTGCCCACACTGCCACCAGGCCAAGCGCAGCCACCACGCCTGCCCGAACTGCGGCTACTACGCGGGCCGGCCCGTGTTCGAGATCAAGGTGCCGAAGGAAGATCAGCCACCGGCCCAGTGATTCGCCGCGCACGGGCGAGTCGATAATCCGGGTGTGACGATCCAGGCCGTCCCGGCCGGCGAGTCCAGGCGCGGCATTCGTCTCGCCGTGGATGCCATGGGCGGCGACCACGGTCCGGCGGAGGTCGTGCCCGGCGCCCTCGACCACGCTGCCGCGCACCCCGAGGACCATCTCTTCCTCGTCGGCGATCCAGCGCGCATCGCCGCGGTCGCGTCGAACCTGCCGGCCAACGTCGAAGTCGTCCCGGCGAGCCAGGTCGTCGAGATGGACGAGCACCCGGCGCTGGCCCTGCGCGAGAAGCGCGACGCGTCGATCACCGTTGCCTGCGACCTCGTCCGCAACGGCCGGGCGGACGCGATCGTGACCGCCGGCCACACCGGCGCGGCCATGGCGGCGGCGGTGCTCCGGATCGGTCGCCTGCCGGGAGTCGAACGGCCCGCGCTCGCGGTCCAGATGGTCCGCCAGGGCCGCCCGTTCGTGCTCCTCGACATCGGCGCGAACCCCGATTCGACGCCCGAGAACCTGCTCCAGTACGCCCGGATGGGCACGATCTTCGCCGAGCGCGTCCTCGCCATCGAAGCGCCCCGGGTGGCGCTGTTGTCGATCGGCGAGGAGAAGGGCAAGGGCGACCTGCGCATCCAGCGCGCGACCGAGCTGCTGGACGCGTCCGAGATGCGCTTCGTGGGCAACGTCGAGGGCAAGGACCTGGTGATCGACATGGCCGACGTCGTCGTGACCGATGCGGTCACGGGCAACGTCGTGATCAAGTTCTTCGAGGGCCTGTCGACCTTCATCTTCGACCTGTGGCGCGGCGAGTTCGCCCGATCGTTGCGGGGCCGGCTCGCGTACCTGCTGCTGCGCCCGGGCATCCGCCGGATCCGGAACGTGTTCGACTACGAGACGGCCGGCGGCTCGCCGCTTCTGGGCGTCAAGGGCGCGGTGATCATCACGCACGGCCGAGCCCGGAGGCGCATGGTCGGGTTCGCCTGTGCCGTCGCGGCGGACACGGCGAGGACCGGCGTGCCGCAGCTGATCGCCGACGCGTTGCGCGAGGACGCGTCGCGTCTCCCGGCCACCCCCGCAGCGGCCGCGGCTCCGGCCGACCATCCACCGGAGCCCGTGGCGGCCAAGCCGGGCGGAGCGGTATGACGGCCGACCTCGAGCGGCAGGCGGACCTCGAGACGGAGCCCGAGCTCGACGCGATCGTGGTC
>CAYXVP010000232.1:0-3927 GCA_964468305.1 uncultured Anaerolinea sp.
GACGAGGTGGATGATCGTCGGCTTGTCGGCGACGAGCGCCTGCCGGAGGGCCGGCTCGAACGACGCGTCGTCCTCGACCCGGACGCCGCGCGCGCCCAGCGCGCGGGCCGCGCCCGCGAAGTCCACCGGGCCGAGGTCGGTCGCGACCGCCGCCCCGGCGCGTCGGTCCTGGTAGGTTCGGATCATCCCGTAGCGCTGGTTATCGAAGGCCAGGACGACGGTCCGCAGGCCATTCCGGACGGCGGTCTCGATCTCGGCCAGTGTCATCCCCAGCCCGCCGTCGCCCACCAGCGCCACGACCGCGCGGTCGCGATGGACGAGCCCGGCGGCGATCGCCGCGGGCAGCCCGTAGCCCATCGCGCCGGAGGTCGAGCCGAGGAAGGTGCCAGGCCTGCGGAAGCGGAAACCGCGGGCCGCCCAGGTGCCGAAGCTGCCGGCGTCGGTGGCGAGGAGCGACTCATCCGGGGGGGGCTGCGGGGGTGTGGCAACCACCTGGCCGGTATGCCCCCCGGGGCAGCTCCAGGGATGCTCTTCGCCCACCGTTGCGGCCTCCCACGGGGCCCGGTCCTCGACGTTGCGGGCCGCGCGGGCGTCCGTGCTGGCGGCGTCCAGCACGCCGCGCGCCTCGAGCCGCGTTACCGCAGCGCGCAGGAACAGCCGCGCGTCCGAGGCCACGATGAGCTCCGGCGCCGGCAGCTCCGGCGGCAAGCTCGCCGGCGCGATATCAACGTAGGCCCAGCGCGTGCCGGGACGCGGGATCGACCAGCCGAACGTGGTGATCTCGCCAAGGCGGCTGCCGACCACGAGCATCGCGTCCGCCGCCTCGAGGCGGGCGCGTACCGTCGCCGGCGCGCCGTAACCGGTCATCCCGAGGTACAGCGGATGATCGTTGGAGATGACGTCACCCCGCCGCCATGACGCGATCACCGGGACGCGCAGCAGCTCGGCGAGGCGGACGAGGTCGTTCGAGGTGCGAGCCCGGAGCACGCCCGCACCGGCCAGGATCACCGGGCGCTCGGCGCCGGCGAGGAGGCGCAGCACGTCGCGGATCTGGTCATCGGTCGGGCGAGGCGGCGGGATGCGGGCGAGATGAGGCGCCATGCCGGCCGGCACCTGCTCGTCCTGCAGGTCCTCGGCGAGGGACAGGACGACCGGCCCAGGTCGGCCGTTCAGCGCCATGTTGACGGCATCGACGGCGGCCTGGATCGAGGTCTCGACGTCGGTCGGCTCGGTCGCCCATTTCGCGAGACGGCCGATGGATTTCGCGACGTCGATCTCCTGGAAGCCCTCACGACCGCGAGCGGCCCGCTCGACCTGGCCCACGAACGCGAACATCGGACTCGAGTCCGAGTACGCCGTGTGGATGCCGATCGCCAGGTTCGCGCCACCGACGGCACGCGTCCCGAGGCAGGCGGCCGGCCGGCCGGTCAGCTGCGCGTGGGCCTCCGCCATGAACGACGCCGCGCCCTCATGGCGCGTCGCGACGACGTTGATGCCGACCGCCTCAAGCCCCTCCAGCAGGCCGAGGAAGCTCTCACCGGGGACGGTGAATGCCCAACGCACGCCGGCGCGGCGGATCGCGTCCGCGAACATGCGCCCGACCGTCATCGGCTCCGCGGGCGGCGCAGCGGGTGTCTCCACGAAGTCGACGGGCTCCGGTTCCTCGGCCGGCGACGCGGGCTCCGGTTCCTCGGCCGGCGACGCGGGCTCCGCCTCGGCCGCGACGACGTCGTCGGACTCCGCGGGCTCGGCGGCCGGGGTGGCCGACGCGGCGTCTGGCTCGGGCTCGACCTGCTCCTCGAGCACGACCGGCCCGGCGTCGGCCGCCACGGCCTCGGCGGGCGTCGAGATGTCCTGCTCGAGCGTCTCGTCGGTCGTCATCGGCTCAGCCCGGGGATCGTGCCCAGCACGAGGGTCACGATCACGAACAGCACCACGAACACGACGAGCACGCGCGCAATCAGCGGGCTCCGCATCGCGGGCTCAGCGGTAGTTCTGGAACTGGAGCTCGACGACTTCGTCGAGCTGGCGCAACCGTCCGATCACCCGCTGGAGATCGTCCTTGCTCTTGCCCGAGACGCGGACGGCATCTCCCTGGATCTGCGACTTGACCTTCGGGAATTCGTCGCGGATGAGCCTCTGGACGCGCCTGGCAAGATCCTCTGGCAGGCCCCGCCGCAGCCCGATCCGCTGGCGGACCTTGTTCCCGCCGGCCTGCTCGATCGACCCCCAGTCGAACACCTTCAGCGACAGGCCGCGCCGAACGGCTTTCGACTGGATGAGGTCCTTCACCGCGTTCGCCCGGAACTCGTCGTCGGTGATGAGGACGAGCTCGTCCTTGGCCTGCTGGAGGTCGACCGTGGCGCCCCGGAAGTCGTACCGCTGGATCGTCTCGCGCCGCACCTGGTCGAGCGCGTTGCGGAGCTCCTGGGCGTCGAACTCGCTGACGACGTCGAACGAGACCTCGCCACTCATCCCCTGTCGCCTCCCCTGGCCGGCGCGGCATGCTGCCCACACCGGAGCTGCGGTGAATCGGAGGGCGACAGTATGCCTGTTCGCGCCGAGCGGCGATATGTGCCTGGTCACCGATCCGCGAGCTGCTCGAGGAGCACCTCGGCGATGCGGTAGCTTCGCCCGCCGCCCATCACCAGCACGGCATCGCCCTCGCGAACGTTCCGCGCGAGCCAGGCGCCGGTCTCCTCGACGGTGCCGGATGCGACGGCCGTCATCCCGGGGCGTCGTTTGCGGACGGCGGTGGCGAGCGCCTCGGGCGAGGCGATCGAGGTGTCGGGGTCGCGGCTCGCCCAGATGTTCGCGACCGCGACGGCGTCCGCCTCGGCCAGGGCCTCGGCGAATTCGTCGAGCATGGCCGCGGTCCGGTGGAAGGTCAGCGGCTCGTAGACGGCCCAGACCCGACGGTCCGGCTCGCGTTGGCGGAGTGCCGCGAGGGTCGCGCGGATGGCCGTCGGATGGTGACCGTAGTCGTCGTACAGCACGACCCCGCGTGCCTCGCCCTTTCGCTCGAGCCGCCGGCCGATGCCCGGGAAGCTCGCCAGCGCCAAGAGGAGCCGATCGATCGACTCGCCTGGACCTGCTCGATCCCACGCTGCCGCCAAAGCGAGCAGCGCGTTAGACGCGTTGTAGTCACCGACAGTCGGCAGGCGGACCCGCTGGCCCGACGCGCGGAACCCGTCGACCTCGATGACGGTTCCATCCGGCGCGCGCTCGACCACGCGCCCGGTCAGGCGATCGTCGATCCAGAGCTCGCTCGAGCTCGCACTGTCTGGCTGCCCGCCGCCGGAACCGAGGAGCGAGATGCCGAGGGTTGATCCTGATCGGCCAGGCAGTCGGCCGAGGACCTCGACCACCCCGGCATCCTCGAGGTTCGCGACGATCGTCGAATCGGAATTCGCCCGCTGCAACCAGCCCGCGAAGGCTTCGATGACCGCCTCGCGGTCGGTGAAGACATCCGGGTGATCCCACTCCACGGTCGTGAGCAGCGTGACCTCCGGCCGATAGGGTTCGAAGTTGCCGGCGTACTCGTCCGCCTCCACGACGAAGGGCCCCGCCCCGATCCGGGCCGTGGCCGGGACGCCGTTGGAGAGCGCAGCCGGCAGGAGCGCGCCGACGAACGCGGACGGGTCCTGGCCGAGCTCTGCCAGCAGCCACGTCGGCCAGCCCGCCGTGGTGCTCTTGCCGTGGGTCCCGGCGACCGCGAGCAGGCGCCGCCCGTGCGCGGCATCCGCGACGAGCTGCTGCCACGATTCCAGCGGGATTCCCGCAGCCCGGGCGGCCTGCAGCTCCGGATGGTCCGGCGAGATCGCCGTCAGGGCTTTGGTGACCGCTAGCCGGTCGAAACGGCCGCTGGTCACGTGGGCGGGGTCGTGGCGCCACGCGATCGGGATCCCCGCGGCTTCGACGGCCGGC
>CAYXVP010000233.1:0-3926 GCA_964468305.1 uncultured Anaerolinea sp.
TGGTAGTAACCCTCGATCGGGGTCCGGTAGTTCGCCCAGCCGATGGCCGGCCGCATGAACCACATCTGGGGCGCCAGGAACTCGCCGGCGAAGATGTTGCCCTCGGACAGCCCGACCGTCCGCTCGATATCGAGCGGCGTCCGGACCTCACGCTGCAGGACGAGCGAGCCGAAGCCCGGGAAGAACGACTCGATCGTCGCCTGGACGGTGTCGCCGAGGCGCTCGCGCTCCGTGTCCCAATCGCTCTCGCGCAGCTCGTACGGCGCGTACTGGACGAAGGAGCTCCAGACCGCCTTGCCGGGTGGCGCCATGTCCGGGTCCACTGTCGACTGGATGGCGCAATCGAGGTACGGCCGCTTCGAGTACCAACCGTACTTGGCGTCGTCGAAGGCGCGCTCCAGATACTCCATGGACGGGCCGATGTTGGTGAAGCCGCGGTACTGGTCGCGCCTATCGCCGAGGGCCGGGTAGCGCGGCACGTCGTCCAGCGCGAAGTTGACCTTGGCCGAGGTGCCCTGGAAGCGGAAGCGGCGAATCTCCTCGACGAGGTCGGTCGGCAGCTCGCGGGGGTCGACCAGCTCCAGGAACGTGCGCCGCGGGTCGACGGCTGAGACGATCACCGGGGCGTGGTACTCGGCCCCGTCGCGCAGCGCGACGCCCGTCGCGCGGCCGTCGTCGGTGATGACGTGATCGACGGGCGAATCGAGCGTGATCTCGACACCGAAGGACTGGGCCGCCCGCGCGAGCACCTTGGTGAACCCGCCGTTGCCCTGCTTGTGGAACGCCCACGCCCCGAACTCGCCGTCGTGCTCGCCGAGGAGATGATAGAGCAGGACCAGCCCGGAGCCCTGCGAGTACGGGCCGACCCTCGTGCCGATGATCGCCGACGACGCCATGTAGCCCTTGAGGATGTCCGACTCGAAGTAGTCGTCGAGGAAGTCCGCGGCCGAGCCGGTGAGGAGCCGGATCGCGTCGTGGAGGACCTTCCGGTCGAGGTTTCGGAACCGCGCCGCCATCGCCGCCAGGCGGATGAGCTCCTCGGGGTCGTCGCTCCAGAAGTCGGGCGGCGCCTCGTCCATCAGCGGCTTGATCGCCCGCAGGACCTTGTTGACGTCGTGGTTGAACGCGTCGTACGCGTCGGCGTCGTGCTTCGAGTGCCGCTCGATCTCCTTGTGATTCTCGCCGTGGTCCTGGCCGAGCAACAGGTAGTCGCCGTCCTCCTTGGGGCAGAAGGTGGTGGGCATGAGGATGGGCATGAACCCGTGCTTGACGAGATCGAGGTCGTGGATGATGTCCGGCCGGAGCAGGCTGAGGGCGTACGAGAAGGTGGTGAACCAGAAGCCCCGGCGGAGCTCCTCGGTGATCGCGGCGCCGCCGACGTTCCCGCGGCGCTCGAGCACGAGCGTTCGCAGCCCGGCCTTCGCCAGGTAGGCGGCGCTGGTCATCCCGTTGTGGCCCGCACCGATGACGATCGCGTCGTAGGTCCGCTCGACGCGCGTCGGTCGGGCGCGTTTCGCGCCGTTGGTCTTTGCCATGTCAGGCCGTCCTCCGGGGCGGGTTGAACAGGGGCGGGCGCGCGACGTACGCGTCGAAGTATTCATAGCGATGGCTCACCGGCAGCTCCAGCTTGACGCGTGAGCCCGGCGCCGCGAGCGCCAGCGGCACGCGTGCCAGCGCGATGTGGCGCTGGAGCATCGGCGAGTACATCTGGCTCGTCGCGTAGCCGAGCTGATTGAGCTCGTCGTCGTAGACGTAGTACTCGTCCTGGATCGGGGCGTGGTCCTTGGGCGGGATGAGTCCGGCGGCGCCGTAGATGCGGTCGTACTCGCGCCAGTCGACGACGAGCCCGGTCAGCTGCCAGCGCGACGTCCGGTCCCGGAGCTCGCGCTGGATCGCGTCTCGACCGATGAACGCCCGATGCGGGCCGTTCGAGCCATTGGTCGAGGCGGTCACCCAGTTCGCGCCGGCGGGCGCGAGGTCACGAAACATCCAGCCGAGCCCGAGCTCGGTCGGTGTCGTTCGATCGGCGTCCGTCCAGGCGAACCGACTCGAGTGGAAATCGACGTCGAGGAGGACGAGACCCGCCTCGATTCGGGCCATGTACAGCGCCGTCATCCCGAACGGGATCACGCCCCGGCCCGCCCCGGCGGCGGCCACTGCGTCCCAGACGCTGACCGCGTCAGCCGCGGGGACCCAGATCTCGAACCCGAGATCGCCCGTGTATCCCGTCCTTGATACGAGAACCGGCACCTTCGCGACGGTCGTTCGAATCAGCCCGAAGTACGGCAGGTCCTTCGTCGCCGGCGCCACGGCGCCGAGCAGGTCGCGCGCGTACGGGCCCTGGACCGACAGGACGCCCCAGTCCTCGGTGACGTCCTCGATCGTCGCGTCGAGGCTGCCGATCTGGCCCTCGAAATAGGCGAGGTTCGGCTCGGCGGCGGTGAGCAGGTACTCGGTCTCGGCCACGTGCAGCAGCACGCCGTCCTCGATCACGAAGCCGCGGTCGTCGCACCAGAGCGTGTACTGGGCGTGCCCGACGGCGCATTTCGCCGGGTCCCGGGCGAGCACGCCGCCCAGGAAACGGCCGGCATCAGGGCCGGTGATCCGGTATTTGTACAGGGGCGACGTGTCGAACAACCCGGCGGCGTTCCGGATCGCGAAGTACTCGAACTTCTCGGACATCTGGTAGCGCTGAGCGACGAGGGCGTTCGACCAGTGCTCCCACAGCCCTGTCTCGTTCAGTGCGCTGGTCCGCTCGTGGAACGGGGTCGTCCGGATCATCGAGGCCGCCTCTCCCCTGCGCCGTGCCGCGGCGGGCATGGTACCCCGCTATTGGACGCTTGCGCAATATCGGCTACAGTGCCCGCGATGGCTCGCATGTCCGCCGAGCGTCGCCGGGACGCGATCGTCGACGCAGCGCTCTCAGTGGCGCAGCGGAAGGGCCTCGCCGCCACCACGGTTCGCGACGTGGCGGCCGAGATGGGCAGCTCCAGCGGCCTGATCCACCACTACTTCGAGACGATGGACGACGTCGTCGCGGCGGCGTTCGAGCGCGTGGCGGGTCGCGATCTCGACGAGACCGAGGCGCTGCTCCATGAGGCCGGCGACCCGACCGGCGTCGTCCGGACCTTCCTCAGCTCGTATGCGCCCGTTGGCGAGGACTGGGCCTTCCAGCTCTGGCTCGACGCCTGGGCCGAGGCCGCGCGCCGGCCGGCGCTCCGTGAAGTCTCGAGCAGGCTCAACCTGGCTTGGGCGGCGATGCTGGAGCGCGCGATCCGCGCCGGGGTCGCAAGTGGCGAGTTCCGCTCCCCCGATCCCGCCGGAGCCGCCTGGCGGATCCTATCGGTCGTCGACGGGCTCGCGCTCCAGGTCGTCGCCCATCAGACGATCGTCGATCGCGCCGACATGCTCACCTGGGCATCGCTTGCCGCGGAGCGCGAGCTCGGCCTCCAACCGGGGACGCTCGCGATCGTCTAGCGGAATGGCCCACGCCCAGGCAGGCGCTGCGACGGCGGCGCCTGCGACGAATGCACGATCGACGCAGCCCCGTCCGACGAGTGCACGATCGACGCAGCCCCGTGCGACGAATGCACGATCGACGCAGCCCCGTGCGACGAATGCACATCCCGAACGATTTCGTCAGCCAAGCTGACCGAATCGTGCCCTGGACGCACGATCGGGTCATCGAATGGCCTGGCCATGCGCGAGTCGTGCATCAGTTGCTCTGTTCCGCCCTGAATTCGGCCGCACCGGCGGTTTTTCGGTCCGGCTTGTGCTTTTGATGCACGCGACCGTGCATCTGTCGCTCTGTTCCGCCCTGAATTCGGCCGCACTGGCGGTTATTCGGTCCGGGTTGTGAGTCTGATGCACGCGACCGAGTGATCTGTCCGGGTCCCGACCCAGCGAGGGAGGCTACGCGACCTCGC
>CAYXVP010000234.1:0-3913 GCA_964468305.1 uncultured Anaerolinea sp.
AGCTCGCACGGCCGGAGGATGGGCTCGTGCTGCTCCGCTGCTGCTACCTCGTCGACGCGGCCGACGACACGAGAACATCGGAGGAAGCTGGCACGCTTCAGGAGATCGCCAAGGAGCTGGACATCGACCTTGACGCGGTCAATGTCATCCGCAACGAGTTCGCGCCGAAGCTGTCAGCGATCCAGGCGCTGCTCAGACTCCAGCGGGGCTGACCGGGACCGCGGGCTGACTGACTCCCGAGCGCGAGAGCTCACCTCGGCCCGAGGGCGGCGTCGAGCTCGTCGTTCGAGGGTTCGCGGAGGATGGCGTCGGGGTTCCGCGGATCGCCGAGCAGGATCGTGGGCGTGATCCATTCGTCATCGTTCAGGCTTCGGATCCACTCGTCGGCCGCCGGCTCGCGATCGACCCGGAAGTAGTCGTAGGCGATCCCGAGCTCGTCGAGGTGCCGGCGCGAGCGGGTTGTGTCCACGCACGTGTCTCGGCCCAGCACGACGATCCGCCGCGACTGGCGGCTCGGGCGCGGCGTCCAGTCGGTCAAGAGACGCTCCGCGTCAATTCGGCCTCCCGCTGCCGCCCTGCTGGCCGCCCTCGCGCAGGAACCGCTCGATCTCGCTGATGAGGTCGTCGCCGGAGGGCAGCCGGGCCTCGTCGACCAGTGTTTCGAGCCGCTCGACGTACTCCTTCGTCGTCTCCTCGCGCGCCGCCGCGGCGTCGAGCCGGACGCGCATGAGGCGGGCCTCCTCGGGCAGGCGCCCGAAGTCGAGCTCCGCGTCGATGTGCCGCCCGAGGGCGCGCAGCAGGTCGATCGAGGCCTGCGGGTACTCGCCCGACACGTAGTGCGGGATCTGGGCGAAGTAGCCGAGCGACGGGATGCCCGCCTTGGCGACGGCAATGTCGAAGATCGAGATGGCCGCCGACGGGACACGGAGCACGCCATCCGGGCCGGCCGAGACGCCGCCTTTGAGCAACCCGGCCCGCGATTCGGTGCCGATGATGGGGACGGCGCGGGTGTGCGGCACGGCGGCCGGAATCGCCCCGAGGCTGATCCACTGCCCGACGTCGAGGTCCACCGCGAGGCGGGCGACGTCGCCCGAGAGCTCATGCCAGCGGTAGTCGGGCTCGGCGCCCGTGAAGACGAGCAGGTCCTGCTCGCCGACCTTGGCGGCCCGGATCGTCAGCTCAGGCCACTGCAGGCTCCGCGGGCGGCCATGCACGATCTCGAGCGTCGGTCGGCGCGCCCGGTAGTCGAAGATCGAGTCGGCATCGAAGGTCGCGACGATGCGCCCGCCGCGCGCCAGCGTCGCGGCGGCGTTCGTCGCCGACGACCCGGCGTCGACCCAGCCGTCAAGCGCGACGACGACGGTTGGCTCCCTGAGCTCGGGCAGGCCGCGCCGAAGCTTGTAGAGGCTCACTTCGCCTCAGGACTCCGGCCAGCGTGGTGCCGGTGTGCCGACGACCCGCCTCTCGTCCCAGTCGGACCGGATCGGCGTGAACACGTCGACGCACACCGCACCCTCCGGACCCGCGACCACGTCGTGAGGCCGGTCGCCGAGGATCCGCCACGTTCCGCCTGGCCCGAGGTCTCGGGTCTCGCCGTCGACCGTGAAGTGCACTCGGCCGCGGATCACCATGCCCAGCTGCTCGGCGGCGTGGCGATGTTCCGGCACGACGGCGTTCGGCGCCAGCTCGACGACCGCCAGCGTAATTCGCTCCCCCTCGACGCGTCGGGCGTGGACCTGGTCGCCCCAGATCTCGAGCAGCGGTAGTTCGGCGAGGTGATGGAAGCTGGTCATGGATCCTCCGCGGGTCGGGCGCGCTCAGCTCACGCGCGCCGGGCGTCCAGTCGCCGCAATGCGGAGTGTGCCGCGTGCCAGCCGCACATGCCGTGGATGCCCCCGCCTGGAGGTGTCGAGGAGGAGCACAGGAACAGGCGCGCGTCGGGGGTGGAGTACGGGTCCAGCCGGGCGACCGGCCGCGTGAAGAGCTGGCGCAGGTCCAGCCGGCCGCCGGAGATGTCGCCGCCGACGTCGTTGGCGTTGTAGGCCTCGAGCTCCGCAGGAGACGTGCTCTTCATCGCCAGCACCCGCTCCCGGAACCCCGGTGCGAACCGCTCGACCTGGCGGAGGATCGCCTCGCTCGCGTCGGCCGTCGACGCGTGGGGCACGTGGCAGTACGCCCACGCGGTGTGCTTGCCCTTCGGCGCGCGCGACGGGTCGAACAGGCTGTGCTGGGCAAGCAGGACGAACGGTCGCGGGTGGACCTCGCCGCGGGCGGCCGCGGCCTCAGATGCCTGGATCTCCTCGAACGTCCCGCCAAGGTGGACCGTGCCGGCGAGGGCGACGTCCGGATTCAGCCAGGGGATCGGGCCGTCCAGGGCGATGTCGAGCTTGAACACGGACGGCCCGTAGCGGACGTTCCGGAGCCCGCGCCGGTAGCCGTCGGGGAGGCGGCGGCGGGCCACCCGCTCCAGCGTTCCCGGCGACGTGTCGAAGAGGGCCAGGCGGCTGCGTGGCAGGTCCTCGAGGCGCTCGACGGCACGATCCGTGGTCAGGGAGCCGCCCAGATCCTGGAGCGCGGCAGCCATCGCCCTCGGAATCTCGCCGGCGCCGCCGGCCGGAAACGGCCAGCCGTCGTCGTGGGCGCTGGCGAGGAGCGCCAGGCCCGCCGCGCTGCTGATCGGCTCGTCGAGGCGGAGGACGGAGTGGGCGGCGACGCCGGAAAGGAGGGCACGCGCCGGCTCGTCGCTGAAGCGCCGCCCGAGCCATGTCGCCGGCTGGACGGCGTTCAGGCCGAACCACGCCAGCGAGAGGGCGCGCCGGGGCCGGAGCGGGATGTGCAACGGAGCGAGGAGGTCCGGCAGGAGCGACGGGAACCCGCGCACGATCGGACCGAGCAACCGGCGATAGGCATCGCGGTCCCGCCCGAGCGCTTGCGCTGTCGCGTCGACGTCGCGGGTGACGATGACCGCCTGGCCGCCGTCGAGCGGGTGCGCCAGGGCCGCGGTCGGCTCGACCCAGCGCAGCCCGAATCGCTCCAGGCCGGCCTCCAGGAAGAACGGCGACGTCCGCCCGAACGGGTGGATCGAGCTGCAGACGTCGTGCACGAAGCCCGGCAGCGTCAGCTCCGCGGACCGGCTCCCGCCACCAACCTCGGCGGCTTGTTCGACGACCTGCACCGTGTGCCCCTCGCGGGCGAGGGTCAGCGCGGCCGCGAGCCCGTTCGGGCCGCCACCGACGACGACCGCGTCCAGCACGGTCTCGGCGCTCATGACGCGCCCCGCAGCGTGACGGCGGGCATGTATTCGCCGACGAGCGTGCGCGACCACCAGGCCCCGGTCGCGCGTCGTTCCTGCCAGCTCGTGAAGCGGTAGCGGTACAGGCGTGCCCGGACGAAGCGTGGCGGCTGGTCCGGGAACGGGTTCGAGCGCAGGAGTGCGAGCGTCGGCCGGTCGCCCTCGAGCAGCTTGATCAGGAACGGCACGAACCAGCGCTCGCCGTAGCGCGACGAGATGGGCAGGAACCACATCAGCCAATCGAGGCGGAGGTGGTACGGCGCGAGCTGCGGCGGCATGCGTCGGACGTCGCCGGGCTTGCCCTTGAACTCGTACTCACGCCACGTCGTGCCCGCGTCGAGCGTGGCTGCGTCGGTGCCCTCGACGATCACCTCGTCGCGGTTCCGGCTGACCGAACCGAACGCGCCGTACGTGTTCACCAGCCGGAACGGGTCGAACGAAGCGTTCATGGCCTGGTTCGGGCTCAACAGGTTCCGCACCGGGAACCAGCTCAAGACCACGATGACGAGGCCCAGCAGCAGCACGAGCGCCGTGAACCAGGCGGGCGCCGGTTCGATGCGTGTGGCCACGATCGCAAACCCAGGGTTCGCGACGCGCGCCGCGGCCTCGAGCACCGGGTCG
>CAYXVP010000235.1:0-3897 GCA_964468305.1 uncultured Anaerolinea sp.
CCGCGGGCGGATGCCCCGGCCAACCCGGCCTTTGCCGGCGATGGCGTTTTTGCGGCCGGCGATCAGCAGATTCGTCGCGCGCAGGATTCCGTCGAGGGTCGACTGGCCGGTCCCGTAGCGGTTGTCGAAGAGGTGCTTGGTCTGGGCCTCGTTCACCGCGATCACGGGATAGCCGAGCGCGCCGTCCGCCGCCATCGCCCGGAGTCGGATCACGCCGGTCGTCGTCTCCTCGGTCCCGGCGAGGACCTCCTTCACCTGCTCGGCGCGATCCTGGTGGAGCAGCGACACGAGGTCGCACCCGTCGTCCATCGTCACCGTGGGGTGCGTGTCGGCCACCGAGTTGAGGTGCCGGTAGTAGGTGTCGCGGTCCTCGCCGCGGCGGGCATGGACGGCGATGCCGTACTCGCTGACCAGGGCCGCCGCGACGTCATCCTGCGTCGACAGTGGGTTCGAGGCGCCCAGCACCACGCTCGCCCCGCCGGCCTCCAAGGTCCGCATCAGGTTGGCCGTCTCGGTGGTCACGTGCAGGCACGCCCCGACGCGCACGCCCTTGAGCGGCTGCTCCCGCGCGAATCGGTCGCGGATCGTGCGGAGCACGGGCATCTCGCGCTCGGCCCACTCGATGCGGCGGACGCCCTCGGCCGTCAGGTCGAGGCTGGTCACGTCGTAGTCGGTACCCGCACGGGTGAGCGTCATCGATCCTGGGACTCCCTGCTGCGAGCGAAGCGGCGGAGCGCAGCGGCGACGTCGGCCCACAGCGAACCGATGCGGTGCCCGAGGCGCTCCTCGAAGCGAACGTGCTCGGTGTAGCCCAGCCGTCGGTACGCATGGAGCGCGGGCGGGTTGTCCGAGCGGACGTTGAGCACGACATGGTCGCAGAACTCGAGCAACTGGGCCGTGACGGCAGCGGTCGCCGCCTCGGCATAGCCCCGGCCGCGGAACTCGGGCTGGGTCAGGACGTTGCCCACGACCGCGATCCGCGCCCGGCGCCCGATCACGTGCGTGCCCGCGGCGGCGACGAGCCGGCCATTGACCCGAATGCCGTAGTACACGCCATCGGCGATCGCCTGTGGCGGCAGCCAGCTCCCGAAGCCGAGGCGATACAGGCGGTTGAGCTCGCCGGCGTCGGTCGGCAGGAGGCGCTCGACACCAGGGTCGAAGACATCGCGGAACGACGCCTTGTCGATCCACATCCGGACCATCTGCGGGCCCGGCTCGAGCCGATACCGCCGTTCGACCGCCGCCTGATTGGCCGGCAGGCAGGCAACGTATGCGATCGGCGGCCGGATCACGTCCCGCAGGATGGCGTCGATGCCGTCGTCCCGGCCGACGACGAACAGCGGCTGCGGCGCCGGCCCGCCGAATTCGAGCACGAGGGACACGACCTCGTCACCCTCCCGCGCAATGCCCCACCTCGCGCGTGCCGGGTCGCGGTCCTCGAGGTCGGCCAGCGCGTATGCGGCAAAGAGGCGGTCCCGCTGGAGGACGTTGCGAATGAGCTCGCGATCCGTTGTTGGCTCGGCGTGGAGCCGCGCGCCGGCGCGATCCAGCGCGACCGTGGCCATCAGGCCTCCACCGGCGCGGGCTCGATCGCGTATGGCCGGTCGGCCGCGCGCCGGGCGTCGCGGCGGTCCATCGCGGCTCGGAGGCCCTCGCCGAATGGCGACCTGATCACGCCCTCCTCGGTCACGATGGCCGTGATCAGCTCGGCTGGCGTGACGTCGAAGGCAGGGTTGCGGACCGGGGTGCCAGCCGGCGCGATGCGGACACCTCGGATCTCGATCACCTCGTCGGCGGGGCGGTCCTCGATGGGGATCGCGGCGCCCTCCCTGGTCTCGAGGTCGACCGACGAGAGCGGCGCGCAGACGACGAAGGGAACGCCGTGGCGCTGGGCCAGCACGGCCAGCGTGTACGTCCCGATCTTGTTGGCCGTGTCGCCGTTCGCCGCGATGCGATCCGCGCCGACCAGGATGACGTCGACCTCGCCCTGGGCCAGCAGCGGCCCCGCGGCCATGTCGGGAATCAGCGTGTGGTCGACGCCCGCCTGCTGGAGCTCCCACGCGGTGAGACGGGCGCCCTGGAGGTACGGCCGGGTCTCGTCCACCCAGACGCGCAGCGGCCGATCCTGGGCGTGGGCGGCCTGGACGACGCCGAGCGCCGTCCCGAACTGGCCGCAGGCCAGCGGCCCGGTGTTGCAGTGGGTCAGCACGTTGAGGGGCCGGCCTTCGACCTCGGGGAGCACGGCGAGCCCCGCCTCGGCGAGCCGGCCGTGATCGTCGTTGGCCTCGGCGACGATGGCCATCGCCTCGTCGTCCATGGCCGCCGCGATCTCGGCACCTTCTTTCGACAGGTCACCGATGGCGTGGTAGCGGGCCATGAGCCGATCGACGGCCCAGCGCAGGTTGACGGCCGTCGGGCGGGCCTCGCGCAGCGCGTCCGCCTGGCCCTCGAGGATCGCCCGGCGCGCGTGCGGGTGCGACTTCGCGGCGATCCGCGCGGTCAGCGCGAGCCCGATCGCCGCCACCTGCCCGATGGCCGGCGCACCGCGAACGACCATCAGCTTGATCGCATTGGCTGCGTCCGACGCGGTCCTGACCGGCATCTCCACGAGCTGGTCGGGCAGCTTGCGCTGATCGATGACCAGCAGGGTGGTGTCCGACTCGAACCGGAACGGCGTCCGGAAGACGGCCGAGACGGGCGCGTCGTCGGTTGGCGTCACGGGGGCCGGGCTCGCAGCGGACGCTGCGCTCCCCGCGACGCTCGGGCCGGCGGACGGCTTCGGGCGGTCGCCAAGCAGAACGGAGGCCTCGGCCGCCGACCGGTCGCGCAGCTCGCTGACCGCGCCGACGACCTGCGCGGCGCTGCTGATTACCTCACCGGCGAACTGGCGGAAGAAGCGCCGGCGCGAGGGATCTGCCGGGGCGGGCTCGGGCGCGGCGGGCTCGGGCGTGGAGGGACTGTCAGTCGTGGCGGTCAATACCGGATGACACTGGTGACGCGGCGGTCGCCGAGCCGCTCGCGGCCATTGAGGAACTCGAGCTCGACGAGGAACCCGAGGCCCACCACCTCGCCCTTCAGGCGCTCGACCAGCTCGATCGTGCCCTGGACGGTGCCACCGGTCGCGAGCAGGTCATCGACGATGAGCACCTTCTGGCCGGGCTCGATCGCGTCGCGATGGATCTCGAGGGTGTTCGAGCCGTATTCGAGCGCGTACTCGACCGAGATCGTCTCGGCCGGCAGCTTGCCCAGCTTCCGCACCGGAACGAGCCCGGCACCCAGCTCGATGGCCATGGGCGCACTGAAGATGAAGCCGCGCGACTCCATGCCGATCACGATGTCCAGCTGGTCGCCCCGGTACGGATCGAGCATCAGCTTGATCGCCTCGCGGTACGCGACGGCGTCCTTGAGCAGCGTCGTGATGTCATAGAACAGGATGCCCGGCTTGGGGAAGTCGGGAACCTCGCGGATCTTCGCCCGGAGCTCCTCTGCGGACACGGCGCGCGATCCTCCTGGTGCGGTGAGCGCGGGAGCCCGAGTCTACCGCAGCCGGGCGGCCGCTTCGGCGGCAAGGCCCTCGGTCGGGGTCGCGGCGGGAGCCAGTCGCGACGACAGGAGCCAGCCGAGAATCGCCGCCGCCGTGCCTATGACGACGGCGATCGCGATGCCCGGCGCCGGGCCGGCGCCTCCGCGGACGCCCACGGCGACGAACGCTCCGGCGAGCGTGATTCCGAGGGCCGTGCCGAGCGAATCGGAGAGTGTCAGGCCGGCCGTCACCTCGCCCTGGTCCCGCTGCGAGACGTCGCGGAGCACGATCAGCGCGAACTGGGCGTAGGTCAGGCCCATGCCGAAGCCGGCGACGGCGAAGATCGGGATGCTCAGCCACGCCGGCACCCCCGG
>CAYXVP010000236.1:0-3888 GCA_964468305.1 uncultured Anaerolinea sp.
GCTGCGGGTTCTCCCAGCTGATGAGCGGGTCCAGGTTCCCGGTCGGCTCGTCGGCGAGGACGATTTTGGGATCGTTGATGAGGGCGCGCGCGATCGCGGTGCGCTGCTGCTCACCGCCCGAGAGCTGGTGCGGGTACTGCTCGGCCTGTCGCGTGAGCCCGACGAGCGAGAGCACGCGGTCGACGGCCGGGCGGATCTTCCGGCGGGACGTCCCGGTGACCTCGAGCGCGAACGCGACGTTCTCGCGCACGGTCTTCTTCGGCAGCAGCTTGAAGTCCTGGAAGACGATGCCGATCTTGCGCCGGACCATCGGCACCTTGCGCCGGGGCAGGCGCGCTACGTCGTCGCCGTCCAGGGTGACGGTCCCCTGCGTCGCGAGCTCGTCGCGGATGAGCAGCTTCATCAGCGTCGACTTGCCGGCGCCCGAGGCGCCGACGAGGAACACGAAGTCGCCCTCGGGCACGACCAGGTCGACATCCTTGAGCGCGTCGCGGCCGTTGGGGTACGTCTTGGTGACGTCGTTGAGCACCAGCACCGGCCGGCGGGTATCGACCACGCCGTAGCCGTTCGCCGCCGACAGGCCAGCCATCGAGCCGGGTTCCGCGGGCGAATCGCGGCGTGCTTCCGGGGGGCGCAGAACGGTCAAGATCGACGAGAGGCTAGCACCGGTTCCCGATGCCAACTGTAGCCCGATCAGATGAGGCCTGGTGACGTTGGTACGTATCTGGTGAAGTCTGCGAAGGGTCTGGACCAACCGGCCAGGATGGGGAATCCCTCGATTCGCAGACCGGCGCGGATCGCGACCCGGATCGCGTCAGCGGCGTCGCCGGGGAGCCAGATCGACGATGCGCCGCGTGGCTCGACGGTCCGCAGCAGGTGGCCCAGGACCGGTGTGAGCAGCTCGGGCGTCGTGACCGCGATGGGACCGACCCGCCCGACGTCGCCGGCGTAGCCGTAGGCGGCGAGCGCGCCGTCCGGGCGCCGATACGCGAAGGGCCGGCGTGGCTCGCCGAGCACGAAGGCGTGGTCCGCCGGGTGAGCGAAGCCGAGCAGCGCCCGATCGAGGTCCTCGACGCCTGGATCGGCGGCCCATGCCTGATCGTCGACAACTCGCTCGACGGTGATGCCATCCGGGAGCTCCGGCCATCTCGCACCTGCGTACGGCCGCCCGACGAGGTTGAGCAGCGGCATCCGGGGCACGATGCCGAGGGAGGCGTACAGCCCATTCGAGATCGGCTGCGCGCTGTCCGTGCAGGTCGCGAGAACCCTGCCGTTCAGCGGCGCCGGCAGGATCTCGAACACGAGCGCCCGGCCGACGCCACGGGCCTGCTCGCGCGGCTCGACGAACAGCATCGACAGGAACCACAGGTCGCCACGCTCGACCGCCGATCCGAAGGCGACGACGCGCCTCCTGCCGGCTCGCCCACGCCGCTCCGCGACCACGAACCGCGACGGGTCCGTCGCCAGCGTGTGCTCGTGGAGCCTGCGGAGACCGGGGTTGTCCAGCGGCAGCGGTGGGAAGCCCATCGGCAGCAGGTAGGCGTCGATCGACTCCCGCCAGATGCGGTTGCACTCCGGCAGGTCGCGCTTCGTGCCGGCCCGGAAGGAGATCCCGGGCGGCCCGCCGAGCTGCACGCCCGACGTCATTCGCCCGTCCCGTCGCCCGCCGTCGCGAGCCGCTCCAGCTCGGCCTGCATGAACGAGTCGAGGTCGCCGTCGAGGACCGCCGCGGTGTTCGACGTCTCCACCTGGGTCCGCAGGTCCTTGACCATCTGGTACGGGTGCAGCACGTAGCTCCGGATCTGGTTGCCCCAGCCGGCCTCGACGTGCTCGCCGCGCAGGCGGCGGAGCTCTTCCTCCTTCTCCTCCAGCGCCCGCTCGAGCAGCCGCGCCTTCAGCACCTTGATGGCGTTCTCGCGGTTCTGGGTCTGGCTCCGCTCGTTCTGGCTCTGAGCGACGATGCCCGTCGGGAGGTGGGTCAGGCGCACCGCCGAGTCGGTCTTGTTGACGTGCTGGCCGCCGGCCCCCTGGGACCGGAACGTGTCGACGCGGATCTCGTCCCAGTTGAGGTCGATCTCGATGTCGTCGTCGACCTCGGGCATCACCTCGACCAGGGCGAACGTGGTCTGCCGCCGGTTCTGCGAGTCGAACGGGCTGATGCGGACGAGCCGATGGACGCCGCGCTCGGCGCGGAGCCAGCCATACGCGCCGCGGCCCTCGACGCCCACCGAGACGCTCTTCAGGCCGGCCTGCTCACCCTCCTGTTCGTCGATGATCTCGGTCTTCCAGCGGTGTCGCTCCGCCCAGCGCAGGTACATCCGCAGGAGGATCGCCGCCCAATCCGTCGCCTCCGTGCCGCCGGCACCGGCGCTGATGCTCAGGATCGCCGGCCGGTCGTCGTACTCGCCGGAGAAGAGGAGCTGGGTCCGTTCGCGGTTGAAGTCATGCTCGAGATCCTCGACCGTACGGTCGACCTCGGCCTCGAGCTCGGCGTCGCCCGCCTCCTGGGCCAGCTCGAGCCCGGTCTCGAGGTCGCCGGCGCGCGTCAGCAGGCCGGTCCACAGCTCGGTCTCCGCGCGCAGGCCGTCGGCTTCGCGCAGCAAGTTCTGCGCGGCGCGGCTGTCGTCCCAGAATCCGGGCTCGGAGGCGCGAGCGTCGAGCGCGGTCAGGCGCTCCTGCTTGCCGGGGAGGTCAAAGACGCCCCGAGGTCGATCGGATCCGCTCCACCAGGTCGCGGACGCGCGCCGCGTCCACCTAGTTCTTCGGGACCCGCAGGTCCTGGAGCAGGATCGGGCGGAGCTCGATCAGGCGCAGGGCCGACTTGCTCCGGACGACGACGGGGTTCACGCAGGGGCAGTAGCCGTTGTGTGGACAGACGCCGCAGTTGCCGTCGCAGTCGAGCGCGGCGGCGTAGCTGCAGGTGCGGCAATCACGTTCGCAGGCGATCAGGTCGACGAAGGTCGTTTCCTCAGCCTGCTTCACGAATCCCTCACTTCGGTGGCGGCCTGGATTCGATTCGCGGCGCGCACGGCGCTCCAGCGAGCGAATCGCGAGAGGGCGGTGGGCGTCGCGCTCGGGGAAGTTAGCGGGAGTATAAGAGCCGATTTTCGCTGCGCCAAGAGGGAAAAACGCCCGAGAAGCCTGCTGGTCGCGTTGGCGAGGCCAAACGCCCTCGCGATCAGGGCGCGCTCCCCGTCGCGGCATCCGAGAATGTCCGGCCGAGGCCCGCGTAGTACGCCGCGAGGCCGGCCAGCTCGTGCGCGATCGAGCGCCAGCGCCGGTCCGACTCGAGGTCGGTCGGACTCGTCGCGGTCGGCGAGCTCCAGCCCGTGATGCCCAGGTCCTTCGCCATCCGCAACACCCGCAGCATGTGCGTGCGGTCGCTGACGAACAGGACGCTGTGGAGGTCATGGTCGCGCATGATCGAGGCGACGCCCTCGAGCGACTCCAACGTGTCCCGACCGCGATCCTCACCGAGGATCGCCGCCTTCGGCACGCCGTTGGCGATCGCCCAGGCGCGCGCCGTCGCGGCTTCCGTGGTGATGTCTGCCGGCAGCTTGCCGCCGGTGACGATGAGGTACGGCGCCAGGCCCCGCTTCCACAGGTCGACCGCGTGCTGCAGCCGCGCCTCGAACACGCCGCTCGGCTCGCCGCTGTACTGCGCTGCGCCCAGAACGACGATGGCGTCGGCCGGTCGCGCCTCATCGACGTCGCCCTGTGCGGCGATGCGGTAGATCGCGTAAACGAGAAGCAGGAGGAAGCCGACGAGCGCCACGACGAGGACCTGGAGGAGCGCCCGGCCGGGCGACGGCCTCAGCGGCCGTGACACTTCTTGTACTTGAGGCCCGATCCGCACCAGCACGCGTCGTTCCGCCCGATCTTCGCCCC
>CAYXVP010000237.1:0-3863 GCA_964468305.1 uncultured Anaerolinea sp.
TGAGCTGCACCGCATCGGCGTCGATGGCGCGGGCGATCGCGTTGAGCGCCTCGGCTGACAGGTCGACCGTGATCGCGACGATCCGGGGGCGGCGCTCCGGCGACGCGATGGCACGGGCCAGGCGGGCAAGCTCGACAGCCTCGTCGAGCTCGAGGGCGCGCGGCGTGCCTGGGACGAGGTTGAGCCCGATGGCATCTGCCCGGGCGCGAATGGCCGCTTCGACGCCGGCCGCGTCGGTGATGCCGCAGATCTTGACCAGGGCAGCCCGTGCCGCTTCGACCGGGTCGGCCGGGTGGGTTCCGGCCTGGACGAAGGCGCGGGCCGCGGCGCTGGGATCGGCGGAACGGACCAGCGTCTCGCCGACGAGCGCGGCATCGAAGCCGAGGGCGCGCCAGCTCCGGATGGTCGCCGCGTCCTTCACGCCGGACTCGGCAACCACCAGGCGGTCCTCGGGCACGAGCTCGCGGAGCCGCGGCGCCCGTTCCGGGTCGACGTCGAGCGTCCGCAGGTCGCGGTTGTTGATGCCGATGACCCGCACGTTCGTCGAGAGCGCCGCGTCGAGCTCACGCTCGTCATGGGCCTCGACGAGCGGCTCGAGCCCAAGCTCGAAGGCGCGATCGACCATGCGGGCCAACGTCCGGCGCGGATGAAGGACGGCGAGCAAGAGGACGGCGTCGGCGCCGGCCGCGCGAAGCAGGTCGAGCTGTCGTGCGTCGACGCCGAATCCCTTGGGGGGAACAGGCCAGCTGACCTTTGAGCGGATCCAGCGGACGTCCTCGCCCGGCCCGCCGAACCAGTGCGGCTCGCACAGCACCGAGATCGCCGCCGCCCCGCCCGCCTGGTAGGCGCGAGCCCTGGGGACGACATCCTCCGACGTCGCCGCGATCACCCCCGCCGACGGTGAGCGGCGCTTGACCTCGGCGATGAGGTGCAGCCCGGGCGCCGCGAGAGGCAGCGCGAACGGCCGAACGCCGGGCGCGGCGGCGACCAGCCTGCGCCGCTCGGCTGGATCGATCGCATCAAGCTGTGGTCGCACATCCGCGAGCCGCCGATCGGCGATCTCGCCCACGACGCCACGGCGATCGGCCCGCGACCGGTGGGCGCCATTGCGGCCGTTGGGCCTGGCCGGGCTCGAGCGCGTGGCCTGTGTCGTGAGGGTCATGCCGGGGCCGGCGCTGCCGCCGCGAGCTCGTCGGCGGCGACCTTCTCCGAGCGGAGCCTTGCCAGGAGATTGGCCGGGCTTCCCGCGTCGAGCGCGGCGCGCGCCGCCTCGATCCCTTCGTCGATCTCGCGGGCCACCCCCGCGGCGACGAGTGCCGCTCCCGCGTTGAGGAGGACCACGTCCCGCCGCGGACCCGTCGCGCCGGCGAAGACCGCTTCGACGATCGCGGCGTTCTCCGCGGCAGTCCCGCCGGCGAGCGCGCTCGTCGGCGCCCTGCCGAGACCGAGCGACGACGCGTCGACCTGGCGCGATTCCACTCCACCGTCGGCGACGTCGTACAGGACCCCGCTCCCGTCGAGCGGCAGCTCGTCGACCCCGGCGCCGTGGACGACGAGCGTCCGGTCGGTGCCGAGCACGCCGGCGACCTCGGCGATGCGCGCCGCGGTGTCGGAGGCGCCCACACCGATCAGCGCGCGCCGAGCACCGGCCGGGTTCGTGAGCGGCCCGATCAGGTTGAACGACGTGCGGATGCCGATCTCGCGACGCGTCGGCCCGGCGTGCTTCATCGCCGGATGGAAGGCAGGCGCGAAGAGGAACGCAAAGCCGTGCCGGCGCAGGCTCGCCGCCGCCGACGCCGCCGTGTGATCGATCCGGACGCCGAGGGCCTCGAGCACGTCGGCGGAGCCGCTGCGCGAGGTGATCGCGCGGTTGCCGTGCTTCGCCACCGGCACGCCGGTCGACGCGACGACGAGCGCCGAGGCGGTCGAGATGTTGAACGTGCCCGAGCCGTCGCCGCCGGTGCCGACGACGTCGATCGTGCCTTCCGGGGCGTCGACGCGAAGCACCCGCTCGCGCATGGCAGAGGCGAACCCGGCCAGCTCCTCGACCGTCTCGCCGCGCATACGGAGGGCGACGAGCAGGGCCGCCAGCTGCGCCGGCGTCGCCTCGCCGTCCATGACGGCGCCCATTGCGAGCCGCGCCTCATCGATCGAGAGGCTGCGGCCCTCGACGACGGCCGCGCGCGCGGCGCGGACGGCCTCGCTCATCGAACGCCCTCGCTCATCGAGTGGCCTCGACGACTGGATCGACGACGGGATCGGCGAGGCCCGCTGTCGCGAAGGAGCCGGTCGCCGCGTCGAGCCGTGCCGCCTCGCCCTCGCCGGCCTGTCGCAGGAAGTTGGCGAGGAGGTGCGGGCCCTGCGGGGTGAGCACGCTCTCGGGGTGGAACTGGACGCCCTCGAGCGGGAGCGCCACGTGCCGCAGGCCCATGACGACCTGGTCCTCCTCGCTCATGGCAGTCACGCGCAGCTCCGGCGGGAGGGTGGCGGGATCGACGCACAGCGAGTGGTAGCGGGCGCCCATGAACTCCGGCGGCATGCCTGCGAGCAGACCGGCGCCGTCGTGGGTCACGGCGGCCGCTTCGCCGTGGACCAGCGTCGGGGCGCGGACGATCGTGGCGCCGTAGGCCTGCGCCATCGACTGCATCCCGAGGCAGACACCGAGGAGCGGGATCCCCCGCTCGCTGGCGACGCGGACGGCGTCCATCGACACGCCGGCGTGGTCGGGATCGCTGGGGCCCGGCGAGATCACGATGCCCTTCAGGTCTGCCGCCTCGTCGCCCGCGAGCGACTCGATCCCCGATCGGTCGATTGCGTCGTTGCGCACGACCTTCACCGTCGCACCGGCCGCCTCGAGCGCCTGGACCAGGTTGAACGTGAAGCTGTCGTAGTTGTCGATCACCAGGATCATGCGGGCGCCCCTTCGCGCTCCCGAGCACCCGACGGTCGGCCGGCGGCGGGTGCGACCGCGTCCTCGATCGCACGGCGCAGTGCCGCGGCCTTGTGCTCGGTCTCCTCGAACTCTTTCTCCGGCACGGAGCCCGCGACGATGCCCGCTCCGGTGTGGACGTGGGCGCGACCCTCGCGTAGCACCGCGCTCCGGATCGTGATCGCCGTGTCGAGGTTGCCGTCGTAGCCGAGGTACCCGACCGCGCCGCCGTACAGCCCGCGCCGCTCCCGCTCGGCCGCGGCGATGAGCTGCATCGCGCGCACCTTCGGCGCTCCGCTGAGCGTGCCGGCCGGGAACACGGCGCGCAGCGCGTCGAGCGCATCGAGGTCCGGGCGGAGTCGCCCCTCGACGTGCGAGACGAGGTGCAGGACGTGCGAGTACCGCTCGACGTCCATGTACTTGCTGACGGTCACGCTGCCGGGGCGCGCCACGCGACCGAGGTCGTTCCGGCCCAGGTCCACGAGCATCACGTGCTCCGCCCGCTCCTTCGGGTCGCGCTGGAGCTGCTCGGCCAGGAGCTGGTCCTCGGCCGGCGTGGTGCCACGGGGGCGGGTGCCGGCGATCGGGTGGGTCGTGAGCTTGTCGCCATCGACCTGGACCAGGAGCTCCGGGCCCGCACCGACGACCTCGAACGCGGGCACGCCCCCGAAGAACAGGTCCGGGCCCGGGGTGGCGCGGCCGGCGTACGGGTTCCCGCTGTCGTGGTGCTACACCGAGGGCAAGGGCCGGGTGTTCTCGACCTCGCTCGGCCACTTCCCCTGGGCCTGGGAGACCCCCGTCTTCCTCCGCCACCTGGCTGGCGGCCTGGCGTGGGCGATGGGGGAAGGCGCCTAACTCACCAGGGCGGCCACCACCTCGATCTCCACCGCGCCGCCGCCCGGCAACGCGGCCACGCCGACGGCTGAGCGGGTGT
>CAYXVP010000238.1:0-537 GCA_964468305.1 uncultured Anaerolinea sp.
CGGTGGGCGTGGACGCATGACCCGCCGCCCGACGCCGACGTTCGCCGAGGCGCCGTCCACGTCGCGCGCCCGCGTCGCCGCGAGCATCCTCGATGCCGACCTCGGCAACCTCGCCCACGCGGTCGGGCGGGCCGAACGGGAAGGCGCCGACCGGATCCACCTCGACGTCATGGACGGTCACTTCGTCCCGAATCTCACCTTCGGGGCCAAGACGATCAAGGCGCTCCGGCGCCGAACCCGCCTGCCGTTCGATGCCCACCTGATGATCTCGAACCCCGCCGCGTTCATCGACGAGTTCCTCGATGCGGGCTGCGACTCGGTGACGATCCATGTCGAGATCAAGGAGGACATCGAGCCGACGCTGCGCGCTATCCGGGCCGCGGGTCGCGCCGCCGGGCTGTGCGTCAAGCCAAGGACGCCGCTCAGCGCCCTCGCGCCGTACCAGCGCCTGCTCGACATCGTCATGGTCATGACGGTCGCGCCTGGGTTCGGCGGACAGACGTTCATGGCCGACGTCGCCAGGGCCAAGCTGCACCC
>CAYXVP010000238.1:547-3837 GCA_964468305.1 uncultured Anaerolinea sp.
GGAAAACCTTCGCAACAGGCGCCACGGCAGGGGGATCAACGTAGAGGGGGGCGTAAACCGGGGGTCCGCCGGGCTCGTCGGCTCGCTCGGGGTCGACATCCTCGTCGTCGGCTCGGCATTGTGGTTCAAGGGCCGGGACATGGCGCGCGAGATTCGCCTCGTCCGGGCTCTCGCAGACGAGGGCTACCAGTACGGCCTGAACAACGGCGTGCCGCCGATCCCGCGCGACAAGATGGTCACGTTCGCGTCCCTGCCGCGGCCGGGCGCTCGGACGCTGCGCGCAGAGATCGAGGGCGCCGGCATCCCCGTGCTGCTCTTCCGCTCGCCGGCCGACCCGGCCGACATGGACGACGAGGTGCGCCGCTGGGACCTGCTTCTGCCCGCGTCTGCCGAGGCCGCCGCGAAGGAGCGGTTCGGCCGCCGCCGGGCAGCGCTGGCGCGCACGACCGCTCGGCCGGCGTGAGGTGCGAACGCTCCTGCAGCGGGTGATTCGCGCGAGCGTGCGCGTCGAGGGGCGCGTGGTTGCCTCGATCGACCAGGGGCTGCTGATCCTGGTGGGCGTCGGCCACAACGACAGCGAGGCGATCTCGGTCGCCCAGGCGAGGCGCGTCACCGAGCTCCGGATCTTCGCCGACGAGGCAGGCAAGACGAACCGCTCGATCCTCGACATCGCCGGCTCGGCGCTCGTCGTCAGCCAGTTCACGCTCTACGCGGACACCTCGCGCGGCCGACGACCCGGCTTCACCGATGCCGCGGCCCCGGCTGTCGCCGAGCGCGTCTACCAGCGCTTTGCCGGCGCGCTTCGGGAGGCCGGCGTCAGCGACGTCCAGACCGGAGAATTCGGGGCGGAGATGCTCGTCGAGCTCGTCAACGACGGCCCGTTCACGATCTGGCTCGAAACGGATCGCTGAACTTGCCCTCGAAGACTGGCGCCCAGGGCCGGTCAGGCTTTGTCAGCCCTCTTCTCGACCGGCAGGCGAGCCAAGGAATTTACGAACCCGCACATTGAATTCCTCGGGGCACTCCATGTTCGAGACATGTCCCGCGCCGGCGATGACGGCAAGCATCGAGCCGGGGATCGCGGCGCGCATCCGCCGGGCGACGTCGAGCGGGGAGCGAGCGTCGTTATCGCCCCAAATGAGGAGGGTCGGGACCCGGATCTCGTGCAGTTGCGGGCGCGTGTCCGCGCGGGCGAGCGCGATCGCCATCAACTCGAAGCCGCGCGGATGGGTTTCGGCGATGATTCGCGCCAGCTCGTCCCGTGCGGCCGGAGGCGGCTTCGGGCTGAACATCCCCGGCAGATAGCGTTCGACGAAATCCGTGGGCGGAAGCGTCGCGTCCTCGATAGCCGCGGCCAGGCGCTTCTCGGCGCCGCCCTCCGGAAGCGACCCGCGCCAGCCCGCGTAGGTGTCGGCCAGGATGAGCGACTCGACGCGGCCGGCGTGCCGTCGGAACAGCTCCTGTGCCAGGAGACCGCCCCACGACAGGCCGAGCACGTTTGCGCGCTTGACCTCGAGGGCGGAAAGGAACCCTGCAAGGGTGTCCGCCCAGTCCGCGATCCCAAAGTCGTCCGGGGGATCGGGCGAGCCACCCGCCCCCGGGGCGTCCCAGGCGATCATGTCGAACCGATCCGCCAGCCCTTCGAGTTGCGGCCGCCAGATGCGCGAGTCCTGGGTGAACCCGTGGAGCAGGACGACCGGCGGTCCCTCGCCGGCCCGGCGATAGGCAACAGTGCGATCGCCGACCAGCAGTCGGCGCAGGTCCGGTATCACGTCTGGCCCGCTCCGCGCGGGAGCGGCGGGATCAGCGGGCGGACTTCGTCGCGGTGCGGCGGCAGCGCGTGCAGACGAGCTCGCGCGTCGTCCGGCCGTCGCGGGTGAGCAGGAACGGCTGGAGATTCGGCTCGTAGCGGCGATGCGCGCGCACTCGGTTCATACCGGTCGACTGCGGGTTGAACCCCGGCATCGACACCTTGCCGCAGATCGCGCAGGAACGAGCCACTGAAAGAACCTCGGGATGATCAGAAGAGGGGCGTCCGGGCCTGTCCGGCGCGAACGGGGCGGTACTATACCACGCACCCCGGGCGGCCCGAGGCAGCGCCGGGCGCATGAGGGAGGGCCTGTGCCGGACGGACCCATCGGCGGGCGGGCGCTCGTCACGCGACGCGCCATCATCGACATCGTCCGCCGCGTCACCCTCGGTCAGTACGGGGTCGCTGGCTTCACCGGGAGCTGGGCCGATCGGGTCCTCGGCTGGATCGAGAACCGTCCCGGCGGCCTGCGGGTGTCCGTGTCGGGCGGCGCGCTCGCCATCCGGATGCACCTCCGTGTCGCGCAGGGGCTGCCGATCGCCGAGGTCGCCCGGCAGGTCGATCTCGCGGTGCGGCACGCCATCCGGACCGCGCTGGGTAGAGAGGTCAACCAGCTGTCGATCCGCGTCGCCAGCCTCGACGTCCACCCGGGTGGCGATCCGCCGGTCCCGCCCGCGCACCCGGACCTCGGTCCATCCGACCTCGCCGGCAGCGGGACCGATGTCGCGTGATGGAGGAGCGCTGATGGCCCGCCGAGCCTGCGACGGCCAGGGCCTGTTAGGCGCCTTCCGCGGCGCAACCGCGGGGCTCGAGGCGGCGGTCGACGAGGTCAACGCGCTCAACGTGTTTCCCGTCCCGGACGGCGACACGGGCTCGAACATGGTGGCCACGGTCCGCGCCGCCCTCGCAGAAGCGGAGGCGGCCGGCCCGACAGCGACGGCAGAGCGGGTCGCGGCGGCGGCGGCGTTCGGAGCGTTGATGGGCGCGCGCGGCAACTCGGGCGTCATCACCAGCCAGATCCTGCGCGGCCTCGCGGACGGGCTAGCGGGCAAGTCCAGGTTCAACGCCCTCGACCTTGCGAACGCGCTCGACCTCGGCACGAAGGCGGCCTACGGCGCGGTCGCCAAGCCGGTGGAGGGCACCATCCTGACCGTCATTCGCGAGGCCTCCGCGGCGGCGGTCGCCGCGGCCGAGCGCGAGCGGACGATCGATGCGGTCATGGGCGCCACCACGGCCGCGGCGCAGAAAGCGGTCGCGAAGACGCCATCACTGCTGGCGATCCTGCGCGAGGCGGGCGTGGTGGACTCGGGCGGGCAAGGGCTGTTCCGCCTGTTCGAGGGCGCCAACGCATTTCTGACGGGTGAGGTCAGCGTGTCGGCGCGCCTGCCGGGCGTGGTCGGCGTCGCGGCGAGCGGGTCGCCTGCTGTGCCGCGGGACGCCCGGCGCGGTGCCCCACCGGGCGCCGGGATGCGCGACGAGG
>CAYXVP010000239.1:0-3760 GCA_964468305.1 uncultured Anaerolinea sp.
TCGCGGGCTCCGTCCCGATGAGCATCTTCGTGCTGAATCTCGCGACCCTGCTCGGCCTGGCCCTCGGCGTGGACTACTCGCTCCTCATGACCAGCCGCTTCCGGGAGGAGCTGGCGGCGCGGGGCGGTGCCGCCAATGCGGTCGAGGAGGCGGTCGGCGCGACGGCCCGCACGGCCGGGCGCGCCGTCTTCTTCTCCGGCCTGACCGTGCTGCTGGGCCTGCTCGGGCTCGTGCTCTTCGACTTCATGATCCTGCGCTCGGTCGGGATCGCCGGCGCGATCGTCGTGGCGCTGGCGGTGACCGCGGCGATGACGCTGCTGCCGGCGGTCCTCGCCTTCGCCGGGGTGCATCTCGAGCGGCTCCGGGTGCGACGGGCCAAACCCCGGCCAGCGGCCGAAGGCGCGTGGTCGCGCCTGGCCTGGTGGGTCATGCGCCGCCCGGTCGCCGTGCTCGTGCCGACGCTGGCGCTGCTGCTCGCGCTCGGCACGCCGTTCCTGCATGTTCGGTTCAACGCACCCGACGCCCGGATCCTGCCCGAGACCGCGCCGTCGCGGGGCGCGTTCGACCGGCTGACGGAGGCGTTCGGGCCGGGGCCGTTCGCCCCCATCGTGCTCGCGATCAGGACCGAGGGTCCGGCCATCGCGCCGGCCAACCTGGCGGCGCTCTACAACTACTCCCGCAGGCTGGCCGCGGATCCCCGGATCGACAGGGTCGACAGCCTGGTCGACGTCGACCCGCGCATGACCCTCGGGCAGTACGAGCTGCTGTATCAGCCGGACCAGCCGCCGCCGGATCGCTTCGTCGCGACCGTCCTGAGCTCCACCACCCAGGGCGACCTCACCGCATTCACCATCACGGCGCCATACGGCCCGAACGAGGCGGTCGCGCGCGAGCTCGTGCGCGACCTGCGCGACGAGACTGGCGCCCTCGCCCCGCCGCCCGGCATGACCGTGCTGGTCGGCGGCGGCGCCGCCGACGTCGAGGATGTCGTGACCGGGATCGGCGCGGAGTTTCCGCGGACCGCCGTCTTCATCCTCGTGACCACGTTCGCCGTCCTCCTGCTGCTCCTGCGCTCGGCGCTGCTGCCGATCAAGGCGCTGTCGATGAACACCCTCTCGATCGTCGCGTCGTTCGGGGCGCTCGTCTGGATCTTCCAGGACGGCAACCTCTCGGCGCTCTTCGCGACCCGTCCGCTCGGGTTCGTCGAGACGACCCAGCCGGTGATCCTGTTCTGTGTCCTGTTCGGGCTGTCGATGGACTACGAGGTCTTCCTGCTGACGCGGATGCGCGAGGCGTGGGAGGCGACGGGCGACAACCCGACCGCCGTTGCCCACGGCCTCGAGCGGAGCGGCCGGATCGTTACCTCGGCGGCACTGATCGTCATCGTGGTCGCGGGGTCGTTCGCGTTCGCCGACATCGTCCTGATCAAGGCGCTCGGCGTGGGCATCGCGATCGCCGTCGCGCTCGATGCGACCGTCGTGCGCGCGCTGCTCGTGCCGGCGACGATGCGGCTCCTCGGGCGCTGGAACTGGTGGCTGCCACGGTTCGTGGCCCGCCGGCTGCCCGCGATCGAGGACGCGGAACCGGCCGAATGAGCCGGCTCCTCGCGCCGCGCGTCGCCGCCCTCGCGGCCGCCGTGACGCTGATCGCGAGCGCCTGCTCGGCCCCGATCCTCGCGAACCCACCGCTCACGTTCCCGTCCCCGCCGGTCGCGAGCACCGCGCGGCCACGCGCGCCGGACCCCATCCCGATCAGCTTTCCGCGCGACGATGGACCGCACGACCGCCTGACCGAGTGGTGGTACTACACCGGCCACCTGCACACCCAGGATGGGCGGCACTTCGGCTTCGAGGCCGTCGTCTTCCGCGCCGAGCGCGGCGCCGTGCCGGCCTCCTGGGCGGCGCATCTCGCCCTGACCGTCGAGCCCGACCGGGGGCTCGCCGGCGGCTCGTTCCACTACGCGCAGCGGATCGAGATCGGGCCGCAGGTCGACCACTCGCCACGCGACTCCGGCGGCGCCGCGACCGGGTTCGACCTGCAGATCGGCGGTCTGAACCCGCTCCTGATCGCGGCGGGCGCCGCCTCGACGGCGGCTCCGTGGCGCCTGGCCGGCGTAGGCGGCATCGACCGGATCGAGGCGACGCTCAGTCCCGCGGAGGCCGCTGCCGCGGGCGCCTCGTTCGGCCTCCACCTCGATCTCGACTCGAGCAAGCCGGCCGCCCTGCACGACGGCGACGGCTTCGTCGACTTTGGCCCCGCGGGCACTTCGTACTACTACTCGCGCACGCGCCTGGCCGCGACCGGGACGCTGACGCTCGACGGCGAGCAGCTGTCCGTGGACGGCATCGCCTGGTTCGATCATCAGTGGGGCGACTTCGTGTCCGTCGGCGGCGGCGGCTGGGACTGGTTCGCGATCAACCTCGATGACGGTACGGACCTCACCCTCTCCCTGGTCCGCGACCAGAGCGGCAGCCCGATCCTCGAATACGGCACGCTGGTCGACGCCGCGGGCGTTGCGACGCACCTGACCGACGCCGACTTCCAGGTCCGACCGATCGGGACGTGGCCCAGCCCGCGCTCGGGACACTCCTACGTCGTGGGCTGGCAGATCGAGCTTCCCGCGGCGCTGCCGTTCGGCGAGGCGCAGATCGGACTCGAACCGACGGTGTTCGACCAGGAGCTCGACACGCGAGCCACGACGGGCGTCGCGTACTGGGAGGGCTCGCAGGAGGTGCTCGTCACGCGGCCCGGCGTCGTCGGCGACCCGGGCGGCCAAGCCTACGTCGAGATGACGCGATACGGGCGATAGGTTCGGGCCTGTTTCGGTCAGCCCTCGCGCCTCGAGGTGGGCGACCCGGCGGCCCAATCTGCGCGAGGCCACGGGTCGATCGGCTCGCGTCCGTTGGCGCCGAGCGTGAGGTTGACCTCGCCGAGGTGATAGCCCTCGTGGGTGATCATCCGCATGAGGATCGACTGCCGGGTGTGGATCTCCGGTGGCCTGCCGGTCTTCTCTCGGCGGACCTCCGCGCCGATCGAATCCGGCGACCAGCGAGCGAGGCAGCCCTCGACCACGGCCCAGGTCGACTCGAAGGCGCCGGCCAGCTCCTCTGCCGACCGCGGCTGCGTCAGGTCGTCCTCCCACCACGGAGCGTCGCCGCCGAACGGCGTCAGCTCGGCGCCCGGCTCACCGACCACGTCGCAGAACCAGTACACGCGAACGGCAGCGGTGTGGCCGAAGACCGCCCAGATCGGCCAGGGATCGCCGCCGCCGTCGCGGACGGAGAGCACCGGGAGCGCCAGGTCCTCGGTTGCGAGGCGGCGAATGCCTTCGATGGTCCGCCGGTTGTAGCCCGCCCAATCGGCGTAGAACGGTCGGAGCGTCACGAGCCGGTGACGAACTCGCCGCCGTCGACGCCGATGATCTCGCCGCTGATGAACGCGGTGCCCTCGCCCGAGAGAGCAACGATCGCGTTGGCGACGTCCTCCGGCGTCGTCATCCTGCCGGTCGGATTCCGGGCCATCGCCGCGGCGATGATCATGTCGTGCTCGGGGATCTTCATGAGCGCCGGCGTCTTCGTCACGCCGGCACGAATCGCGTTGACCGTGATGCCCGAGCCGCGTCGCGCGAGCTCCATCGCAAGCTGCCGGACGTGCGACTCGAGGGCGGCCTTTGCCGACGAGACGACGCCGTAGGTCGGCACGACCCGCGACGAGCCCTCCGACGTCATGGCGTAGACCTTCGAGCCCTCGCTCAGGAAGC
>CAYXVP010000240.1:0-3754 GCA_964468305.1 uncultured Anaerolinea sp.
GCGGATCGCCGCGGCGCACGCGGTGCGCTGCGCGACGTTCGGGCACGCCGGCGACGGCAACCTCCACCCGAACCTGATCTTCGATCGCAACGATCCGGATGCGGCGCGGCTCACGCACGTGGTCAGGGACGAGATCTTTCGGGCCGCCCTCGACCTCGGCGGGACGGTCACCGCCGAGCACGGGATCGGCGCCGCGCGGCGCGAGTGGCTGCCGGTCCAGCGTGGCGAGGGCGCGGTCGCCGCGATGCGCGCGATCAAGGGGGCGTTGGACCCCCTGGGGATCCTGAACCCGGGTCGAGTGCTGTGATCGGGGCCGCGCGGCAGGCAGGGAATGGACGGATCGGCGATACTGTTGGGCCCGCTGCCGCAACCCCGAGAGCGGCCGGATGTGCCCAGGAGCCCACCCTTGAACGGTCGTCCGTTGTCCCTTACTCGCCCCGCGAATCGCACCGGTGAGCCGGAGCCGCTCCGGCACGTCATCGACGAGTACAAGCACCGCGAGCAGACGATCACCTGCGTCTGCGGCTGGCACGGATCCTGCGCGACGAACTCGACGGGCGGCTCGGACTGGACGACCCACCTCAACCAGTTCCGCACCAAACGCAAGTAACACCCGCTGATCCGCCCGCCGCGCGGCGTCGTCGACTGCGCGGCCCAACTCCCGCACTGATGCGCGCCCGTGTCGGCTGCTCGGCGCCGTGACGACCTACCTCGTCCTGCTGCGGGGCATCAACGTGGGCGGCAAGAACCCCGTGCCGATGGCGCGCCTGCGTGGGCTGCTGGAGGAGCTGGGCTATTCGGACGTCTCGACGTACATCGCGAGCGGCAATGTCATCCTGCGCTCGGACAAGGGCCCGGCCGAGATCAAGGCGGAGATCGAGGCGGCCCTCCCGCGGGCGTTCAGGCTCGACTCCGAGCTCGTCGCCGTCCTCGTGCTCACCCACGAGCAGGTTCGTGGAGTCGTTCGCGACAAGCCGGCGGGGTTCGGCGAACAGCCCGACACGTACTTCAGCGATGTCGTCTTCCTGATCGGACTGGCCTCCCCGGCGACGATGCCCGTCTTCGATCCGCGCCCGGGGGTCGACGTCGTGTGGCCGGGCGACGGCGTGATCTATTCGCAGCGGCTCGGCGCCCTGCGGACGAAGAGCCGCCTCAACAGGATCATGGGCACCCCTGCCTACAGGTCGATGACCATCCGGAGCTGGGCGACGACCACGACGTTGCTCGACCTCCTCGCCCGATCGGAATCGGATCGCCGCGGTTAGAGCCCTGGTGGTCCGTCGAGGCGGCGGCCTCGCACCCAAGCCGCGCGGACCATGTCCGGGTGGGCCCGGAAGATGAGCCGGCTCATGACCTCCGCCGCCTCGGCGCGACCGGGGTCATAGGGCAGCTCGCGACTGGCGGCCGTCAGTCGCGGGTCGACGGCGATGATGTCGGCCTCCCTGCCCGCCTCGATCGAACCGATCCGCGACTCCAGGCCGAGCGCCCGCGCGCCGTCGTGGGTGCCCAGGCGGAGCCAGTCGAGCGGGCCGAGCACGGGCCGCAGCTCGCCCGCGACGGTCCGCAGCGCCGCCTGCGCATAGGCCCCGACCCGCATGACCGAGAAGATCGACGTGTCGGGGCCACCCGCCACGTCCGAGCCGAGCCCGACGCCCAGGCCTGCCTCGCGATAGCGCGCCAGGGGCATGATCCCGGAGGCCAGGAACAGGTTCGACGCCGGGCAGTGGGCGACCCGAGTGTCGGACTCGACCAGGCGCGCCAGCTCGCGATCGGAGAGATGGATCGCGTGCGCCAGGATGGTCTTCGGGCCGAGCCCACCGGCCCGGTCATAGACGTCCACGTAGTCGCGCGCATCCGGGAAGAGGCGCCGCACCTCGTCGATCTCGCCCGCGTCCTCGCTCACGTGCGTCTGCCACCAGGCGCCGGTGCGCGCGGCGAGGGCCGCGGATTCTCGGAGCATGTCGGCCGTGCACGAGACGGCGAACCGAGGCGTGACGGCATAGCCGAGGCGGCCGTCGTCCGCGCCGTGCCAGGTCGAGATGAGGTCCTCGGACTCGCGCAGCGATCGGTCGAGGATCGTCGCCGGGTCGATGGTCTCGTCGTAGGTGATCCGGTCCATCATCACCTTGCCGAGAATTGCCCGAATCCCATGATCCTCGGCGGCACGGAAGGCACCGTCCATCGAGGCCTTGTAGACGGCGCCGTACGCGAGGATCGTGGTCGTCCCGGCGGCCGCGAAGGTTCGGAACGCGGCGGGGCCGAGACGGGCGGCGTCCTCGGCGTCGTCGAAGCGGCGCTCCAGCGGGAAGATGTAGCGCTCGAGCCAGGTCAACAGGTCGAGACCCGCCCCGAGCCCGGCATTCGGCAGCTGGGGCAGGTGCGCGTGCAGGTCGACCATCCCGGGGAGCAGGACCAGCGGCCGGAGGTCGAACACCGCCATGTTGGCTGCGCCATCGGTCGCATCGCCGACCCAGGCGATCCGTCCCGCCGCATCGACCTCGATCAGGCCGTCCGGGTGATCACCGATGCCGCCCGCCGCGAGCGGCGTCAGGACGCGGCCCCGCAGCGCGAACGGCGGTCGGTCGGGGAGGTGCATCGGCGGGCGATCCTAGCAGCGCCGGGCCTGCCAAGATGGCGGGCATGCCCGACGCGAAGGCCCACTTCGAGCTGCTGATCGATCGCGGGACCATCGTCGACGGCAGCGGCGCGCCCGGGTTCGCGGGGGCCATCGGGATCAGCCGGGAGCAGGCGGGAGCCAGCGCCCGCCTGACCGTGCTCCGCGAGCCGACGGCGATCGAGGATGCGATCGGTCGGGCCGACCGGCTGATCGACGCCCGGGATCGGGTCGTCGCTCCCGGCTTCATCGACCTGCACAGCCACTCTGGACTGATGCTACTCGCCGAGCCGCGCCACGAGCCCAAGGTCCGCCAGGGCGTCACGACCGAGGTCGTCGGGGTCGACGGGCTGTCGTATGCGCCGATCCCGAGCGGTGAGCGCCTGGCCGAGCTGGTCGAGATGAACGCCGGCCTCGACGGGCTGCCAGACCTCGCCTTCGACTGGGACTCGGTCGAAACCTACCTCGCCCGGTTCGACCGGGGAGTGGGGCTCAACGTCGCGTTCCTCGTCTGCAACTCGGCGCTTCGCCCCGGTGCGACGGGGCTGACCGGCCCCCAACCGAGCCCCCCCCGACCCCCCCGGGAGGGGGCGAATCCCTGGTACACACGCGAGGCAAAAGAAATTCGCCCCTGGGGAACAAAAGGCCCCAGCTGGCGCGGAACCACCTTCCGCAAGGAGATGGATATCATCGATGTCTGGTTTGAGTCTGGTTCCAGCCACGCTGCTGTACTTGGCCATGAACCGGACCTTCCGTGGCCTGCCGATCTCTACCTTGAAGGCGGCGATCAGTATCGCGGCTGGTTTCACTCTTCCCTACTCGTCGCCGTAGGCACCCGCGGACACGCGCCCTACCGCGGTGTGGCCACCAATGGCTGGACGCTCGATCCCCAGGGCCGCGCCACCTCCAAGTCGCTCGGCAACGGGCTTGATCCCATCGACATCGCCAAGAAGCTCGGCGGCGAGATCATCCGGCTCTGGGTGGCTTCGGTGGATTTTCAGGAGGACGTAACGGTCTCAGAAGAGCTGATGCAGCGCGTCAGTGTGAACTATATCGATCTACGCAATCGCTTCAAGAATATTCTGCAAAACCTGCCTGATTTCGATCCTGCGTCCGATGCGCTGGAGTTCGAAAAGATGC
>CAYXVP010000241.1:0-3752 GCA_964468305.1 uncultured Anaerolinea sp.
TCCATCTCAATCGCTTCGCGTGGGAGCCGGAAGGCGGGGACGCCGATCAGCATCGTCCCGCCGGCGTACGGCAGGCTATCGAAGACCGTGACCTGGTAGCCCTTGACCGCGAGCTCGCGGGCGACGGCCAGGCCAGACGGCCCGGCACCGACGACCGCGACCCGCTCCTCGCGCGGGGTGATCTGGGGCATGACGTCGGGGATGCCCGAGGCCTCGTGCCACTCGACCAGGAATCGCTTCATCGCCCGGATGGCGAGCGGCCGGTCGATGTCGCCGCGGCGGCAGGCGCGCTCGCAGGGCGCTGAGCACACGTAGGAGCACATCGCGGCCACGGGGTTCGGCTCGCGGGAGAGGATGTAGCCCTCCTCGAAGCGGCCCTCGGCGGCGAGATTGAGGTAGCCCCGGCAGTTCGTCCCGACCGGACAGGCTTCCTGACACTCGATGTTGCACTGCAGCCACGAGGCGTCGACGGGCTGGACGAGGAACTCCGGGCGGACGTCGAGGGTCAAGGCGCGGCTGGACCTCTATGCGTCGTTGGGCTGGATGGACGGGCACGAGTCATCGGCGGCCCCTGGGTTGCATGGCCGGCGCGGTCAATCTATCACCGGGCCCTCCACCGCTGCTGGCGCGTGCTCGCGCGGGCGGCGCGCGCGCGAGTTGACGCAGCCGAATCGCGCAGCTACGCTGTCGACCCAGCGACGGCGCCCCGGGAGGCGCCGGACAGTGAGGTTCTGACCCCGCGTGACCGCGAGCGAGCTGGCCTTCCTCGGGCTCGGTCTCCTTCTCGGCGCCGCCACGGGAGCGGCGCTCATCGTGGTCCTGGGGAGCCGGCAGCCGCGCCGCGAGATTCGGGTCACCGTGACCCGGGATGCCGTGCGACGCCGTTCAGACACGCTGTCGCAGGACGCCTTCGTAACCAGCCCGGGCGAGCCGGCGCGAGGTGGTCCCGGGGACCGCAGGGGCTTCGATCGCGACTGGCCGGCGCCGGATCCGCGCGTCACGACGGGCATCCCGGTGATGGCGCCGCTGGGCGCCGCCGGCCGGCCGGCGGTGGCCACACCGTGGACGCCAGGGGTCGCCTCGGATCGAACGACCGTTCCATTCGTGACCGGCGCGGTCGCCGTCGCCAGCCCGCCCGGCGCGGTGGTGGGTGCCACGCCGCTCGAGCCGCGGATCGCTCCCATGCCCACCGAATCACCGCTCGAGCGAATCCTGCGCGGCGAGCCGATGGCGATGGTCGAGGTGATCGACGCGGTGGCCGGCCAGGACAGCCTCCGCCGGCGCGACTGGGAGCTGTTGCTCGGCGGGCTCGTCGAGGCCATGGCCGACATGGCCGTCCGCGAATCGGTCGTGGCATTCCCGATGGGCACGCCCTTCTGGGACACGTTCACCGTCGAGCAGTGCCGGCACATCGTCGCCGCGCTCGCGACGCTGGGCTTCGAGTACGACGGGCGCTCGGGCTGGCTCGAGCACCACGTCCCGGTCTATCGCGACCTGGCGATCGCCCTCGCCGACATCGGTGTCGATCCGCGGCGCGTCCGGGCGTGGCCGAACCAGGCCGAGATCGCGGCCCTCTTCGACGGCGCGCGTCCCGCCCCCGAGGAGCTGCTCGCCGCGGCCGGCCCGGCGTACCGCGTGGAGGACATGCAGGCGCTGCTGGGTGAGCGCTCGTCCGCGCTCGCCGGGCTGTGGATCGCCTGGGACGACGTTCGCCCGGTCCTGCTCGCCGGCTGAGGGTCGCTAGGCGCCCGCTTCCGCGGCCTCCTCGTCCTCGTCGATCACGACGCAGTAGAAGCCATCAGCGTTCGCGACCCCGACCTCGCGACCCTGGGTCGCCGACCTCTCGGCGATCCACTTCTCGATCTCGGCGAAGTCCTTGATCTGGCTCGCGTGGCAACGCAGCGCGTCGAGCTTGCGGCCAACGGTCGCGCTGATGTCGACGTTCGCATTCGGTCGGTGCGTCCAGAAGAAGTACAGGCGGCGGACGACGTGCTTCGCCAGCCCGCTCCGGGCCAGCTCGGGAAATGCCATCGGGTTGCGGGCCGCGGGGTAGACGGCGTCGGCCGCCGCCCAGCCGGCGGCTCGGTGATCCGTGTGGTTCACGCCTCCGTCCCGCGGGAAGGAGTTCTCGGGATCCGTCGCCAAGACCGCGTCCGGCTTGAAGGTGCGAATCTCGCGGACGAGGTGCTCGCGGAGGATGAGGTCGTTGGCCAGCGCGCCGTCGGGCATGTGCAGGAACGTCACGCCCGCATAGCCGACCACCTTCGCCGCCGCGCGCTGCTCGCGCTCGCGGATCGCCGCGAGCTCCTCCGGATCGATGTCGGGGTCCTCCCCCCCGGCGTCGCCGCTCGTGCAGCACACGAGCCAGCCGGTCGAGCCCTGGTCGATCCATGCCGCCGCGGTCGCCGCTGGACCGAAGTCGGCGTCGTCCGGATGCGCGGCGATGACCATGAACCTGGCGGGTCGCCAGGTGTGCGGCCCGGCCTGCTCCTCGGTCATGCTGGGGTCACGAAGCGCGTGCGGCGCGTTCCTCGCTCAGCGCCCGGAGCACCTCGGCCGGATGGCCGTCGGCCTTGACCTTCGGCCAGGTCCGGGCGACGCGGCCGTCAGGATCGATCAGGAAGGTGGAGCGGACGATGCCCATGTACGTCCGCCCGAGGGCCGTCTTCTCGCCCCACGCGCCATAGCGGTCGATGACCTTGCGCTCCGGGTCCGAGAGCAGGGTGAACGGGAGCGAGAACTTCTCCCGGAAGCGGCGATGGCTCGCCGCGCTGTCCTTGCTCACGCCCCAGACGTCCGCGTCGGTCGCCGCGTACTCCTCATCGAGGTCGCGGAACTGGCAGGCCTCGGTGTTGCAGCCGGGCGTGTCGTCCTTGGGGTAGAAGTAGAGGACGGTCCAGCGGCCCTTCTGGTCGGACAGGTGATGGACCGCGCCGGCCTCGTCGGGGAGCGTCACGTCCGGCGCCACCTCGCCGACCTCGGGCACGGTCCGCGCCTCGGTGGTCATGGCCGGACTGTAACAGGGGTCTCGATCACGAGAAGTCGGCCGCCTCGGAGCGAGACGGCGGCCCGCGGCGCCGTTCGAACGTTCGACAGGCCGCGTGATGACCCCGACGCGAGCATCTCGTCCACGAGTGGAAATCTGAGCTCCCGGGTGGTGACGCCGCTGGCCGATCCACCGACCGGAACGAGCGTCACGAGATCGTCGACGCGTCCGGCGAGCTCCAGCTCGCCCGGTCCGGTCAGCAGGCGGATGCGTGCCGCTCGCTCGTCGTAGAGCCGGACCGCCCGACCTGCCAGCGCCGGGTGCTCGAGGAGCGCCACGTTCGTCAGCGCGTGATCGGTCCGGACCCCGCCGAGGCCGCCGAGGATCGTGACCGCGCCCGCGTCGGACTCGAGCGCGGCGAGGATCGCCAGCTCCGTGTCCGAGGCGTCCTTCTCGCGCTCCACCCGGTCGATGCGGACACCCGAGACGGCGAGCGCGTTGAGGTCGGCCGGGTCGATCGAATCGCCGTCGCCCACCCAGCGATCCAGCCGCAGGCCGAGGGCCGTGGCGTGGCGAGCGCCGCCGTCGGCGGCCACAACGCCGTCGACGCCGTCGTCCCAGCCAGGCCACGCCTCGGCCAGGGCCGCACGCGTCGGGCCGGCGCCGTCGCGCAGGGTCCCCGCGTGCCGGCCGCCCGCCGTGAGATTCATTCTGCCACTCCGTGTGCGGGGCCGACCCACGCGCAATAGATAGCCCCACAACGCGC
>CAYXVP010000242.1:0-3710 GCA_964468305.1 uncultured Anaerolinea sp.
GTGGGCGGGCGCTCCGGGGCGGGGGGCGCCCGCGCCCGCCCCTTGACGGCGGGCGGAAGGGCCCGTGTGTGGGAATGGGTCGGGCTCGGGCTCGCGGTCTCGCTTGTTGGTTGCCAGGCGACCGACTTGCATGCGCTCGACGGGACCCAGTGGCGCGCCGTTCGGGTCGACGACATCGTCGCGGTGCCAGCCCCGCCGCCAATGCTCACGTTCAGAGGTCGCGACGCGTCCGGATCCGGCCTCTGCTCGACGTTCACGATCACGACGATCACGATCGACGCCGCGGCCGCTCCGCCGCGATTCGGGTTCGGCAGCCTGAGCACCACGACGTCCGGGTGTTTCAACGAGGAATTGCAACGGGTCGACAGGGCGTTTCTCGACGCCCTGAGCCGGGCGCAGACCATCGAGCTCGTCGGTGGCCGGCTCGTCATCGACGGGCCGGGCGGAACGATCGTCTTCGATCGCGTCCAGGGGGCGAGCTGAGCCTCGGCTAGAATCCCGCGAGTCAGCGAGGCGGTCGGATGGCCGCGCGCCGACGGGGCAACCCGCCGACGTGAGGAAAGTCCGAGCTCCACAGCGCGAGGTAGCGGGTAACACCCGTCCGCCGCGAGGCGAGGACCAGCGCCACAGTGACGATGCCGGCTTCGGCCGGAGTGAAACGCGGCAAGCTCTACCCGGAGCAAGGCCAAATAGGAGGGCGACCACCCGGTTCGCCGGGAGGGGCGCGCTGCCCAGCCCTCGGGTCGGCCGCACGAGCCGTCGGGTGACCGGCGGCCCCAGATGGATGGCCATCGCCGCGCCGTTTCGACGGCACGGTACAGAACTCGGCTTACAGGCCGTCCTCGCTGACGTAACCTGCGCACACTCGACCGGGACATGGGAGTGGAGGCGCATGTTCGACTACCAGACCGTCAAGCTCCTGCACCGCCACGGTGACGACGACTGGATCCCGATGACCGAGGGGTCGGACCACGACGCCGCCGCGCACGACCCCGAGCGGGGTTGGTTGCACGGCGCGCGCATCTTCAAATGCTCACGGTGCGACGAACAGATCGCGATCTCGCCGCCGGATTCGACTGGGAGCGAGGCGCCGGGAGAGGTCGGCTAATCCTCGTCAGGCCGGAAGATTTGGGCCGCCGTGCACGCGTTGCAGATCGGCGTGGCCGCGTCGAGGTCGCCCAGCGGGATGGCCAGCTTGCGATCGGGGTACAGGCACTCCACGTCGTAGCGGCGCTCGCCCTTCGGCTCGACCCGGATGAGGCGCCGGAACGTGCACCGGCGAATGCGATGGGGCGCGAGGTGCGACGGGTCGGGCAGGACGACGGCATCGGCCTGGAGCGGCAGGGCCATCGGTGTGCTGGACGCCTCCATCTGGCTCCTCATCGGCGCGACACCGACGAAAGGTCGGCGCAGCCTAGCACCGCTCTTGACGGCGCGGCCACCCTGAAAAGGTACTAGAGTCCGCGGCCGACGAAGGCAACGAGGAGGCAGTGGAAGAGCAGCCAGGTCGCCGCGAGCGCCGCATCCTGACCCCGGCCGTGCTGGCCTCGGCGCTCTTCGTCGCAGCCTGCGCCACGTTCGCGATCTCGTTCATTGCCGCCCGCGGCGGCCTCCAGCTGCCGACTGGTGCGACGTCGCCGCCGGTGGCCGTCGCCTCCCCCGAGCCGAGCCTCCTGCCGACGCCGCAGCCACAGCCGTCGCCCGAGCCGACGGTCATGCCGACCGAGACTCCGATCCCGACGCCCGAGCCGACGCTGGCGCCCAGTGTCCCGCCGTCCGAGGCGCCCTTCGCCCTGCCGACCCTGCAGCCGGGCGATCGGCTCCTGGCGCTCCCGCAATGCCCCGACCACCCGGCGTGCTTCATCTACGTGATCCAGCGCAACGACACCATGAACCGCATCCTGAACCGGTACAACCTCGTCCTCGACGTCGTCCTCGCCCTGAATCCGCAGATCAGCGACCCGAGCGTGATCGTGGTCAACCACAGGATGTATCTCGGGCGTGACCGCTTCGCCCGGCTCGACCTGTGCCCCAACGGCGAGCGCTGCTTCCTGTACGTCGTGGTCTCGGGTGACACGCTCAAGGAGATTGCGGCGCGTTACGCGATCACGGTCGACGCGATCCGGACCGCGAATCCGGGGCTGCAGACGCCCATCAGGCCGGGCCAGGTGCTGAAGCTGCCGTACCCCGGCTGAGGTCGCTCGCGAGCGACCCAAGACCTCGAGCGACCCAAGGCCCCGAGCGCATCTCGCGCGAACGCCGCCGAGCCGACCGTCCCCCACGGCCCGTGTCCGCAAGACGAGCAATTCCTGGGTTTCCGCGTGCGCAGGCGTCTCACGGCAGCCGTCTCCGTCGTCGCCGTGTCCCCGTTGAACCCTCGGGCGTCCGCAAGACACGCAGCCGCCGCGATATGAGGCGGGTCCTGCCGGCCCTGACCCTGCCCGCCTGTCCTTGACCACGTCGATGGCCCGAATGTGCTCGTCATGCGGACGCCGAGGCCGTCAGCGGCCGCGTCTGAGAGGACCCGCGAGCTGCGGCACGACCGCCGTCACGGCCGGCACCGCCACAGTGCACGGTCCCGATGGAACCCTGCGTGAACCCTCGGAATTCGGGGGTGGACGAACGCGTCGCGCGGCCTAGAATGCCCGGCAAGTGGTGTGAAGTGGGGAAAGGTGGGGACCCACCGCGAGTCCCTTGGGTCTCCAGCCCCCGCTTCCGCCGCCAGCGGCTTTCCGGACGGGCACTCCGGGACCCGCGACACCGATGACCGGCTCGCGGCCCCCGCGAGCCGGTCGAAATTCGTCAAGGGAGTGGGGCGGTGTTCACCGGCGAGTACCGGCACACGGTGGACGACAAGGGACGGCTCGCGATCCCGGCGCGCTTTCGAGCGCAGCTCGAGGGTGGTGCCGTGCTTTCCCGATGGATCGACGGCTGCCTCGCGATCCATACCCGGGCCGGCTGGGATGCCCTCGAGGCGAAGGTCGCCGGCGTCGCCCTGACTGATCCGGCGGGCAGGCTCTTCGAGCGGGCGATCTTCGCCGGCGCGCTCGAGGCCGACATGGACCGCCAGGGCCGCGTGCTCGTGCCGGCCTACCTGCGGACCGAGGTGGGCATCGGCACCGAGGCCCTCGTGATCGGCGTGCGCGACCACGGGGAGATCTGGGCGCCCGATCGATGGGCGGCGTACCGGCGTGAGATGGACGACCCGGCCCGCTTCGCCGACGCCATCCGCGGCCTCGGGATCTGAGCGTGCGAGACGATCCCGGCGCGGTGGGCCACGTCCCGGTCCTCGTCGAGCAGGTCGTCGCGATGCTCGCGCCCGCGGCGGGCAGCCGGCACGTCGATGCCACCCTCGGCGGCGGCGGCCACGCCGAACGAATCCTCGAGGCCAGCGACCCTGATGGCCGCCTCCTCGGTCTCGACGCCGATGGCGCGGCCATCGCCAGGGTGCGGGCCCGGCTCACGCCCCGCTTCGGCAACCGGCTGCGCCTGCGCCAGGCGAACTTCCGTGAGCTCGAGACGGTGGCGCCCGAGGAGGGCTTCGCGGCGGTCGACGGCTGCCTCTTCGACCTCGGCCTGTCGAGCTACCAGCTCGCAGACGCGGCGCGCGGGTTCGGCATCCGGACCGGCGGTCCGCTCGACATGCGCTTCGACACCAGTCGCGGGCTGCCGGCGGCGGACCTGCTCGCCACGCTCGACGCGGACGAGCT
>CAYXVP010000243.1:0-3700 GCA_964468305.1 uncultured Anaerolinea sp.
CACTCAGACCGACAAGACCCTCGGCGTAGCGGGCGAGGTGGTCGCGATCGATCCGGGGCTTGTAGTAGTAGCCGTCGACGTGCGCATCCGTGACGAGACGGCAGAGGTTCCGGTAGCCGGTGGCATCTTTTGCGAGAAGGATCAGGTGGAACGGCTGGGCGTCGGCCTTGCCCTCCTTGTCGGTCATCGACCGGCGGGCGATGTAGGTCTCGACGCCGATGATCGGCCGGATGCCCTTGTTGCGGGCCGCCTGGTAGAACGCGACGGCGCCGTACAGGGCCCCGTGATCGGTCAGCGCGAGGCTGTCGAAGCCCTTCGCGCTGGCCTCGTCGACCAGCTCCGTGATCCGGCCGAGGCCGTCGAGGAGGCTGAACTCCGAGTGGCTATGCAGGTGGACGAAGTCGTTCGAGGCAATGGCCACGGCGGCACCGGCTACGGGCTGCGCTGTATCTGACCTCTCGCCGGCTCGCCAGGCTCGAGGAGGCTTCGGGGGCAGGTGCGAGTCTAGCCGACGCCCTCAGTTGCCGGCCTCGAAGTGCGTCGCCGTTACGGTGCGCCTGGGAAACGGCCCACCCGCCGACGGGACGATCAGGCCATGGGAATCGGCGGCGCCGAACGGCAGAGTCGCGGGAGAGGAGTCGCCAGTCCGCACGGGCGCGAAGTTCTCGTCCGTGGCGACAGGACAGAGGAGCCGATACGCAGTGCCCGCGTACCGAGTCTTCGCAGCCGTCGCGATCGCCGCGGTGATGTTCGCGCCCATCGCCACTCCCCGACCGGCGAACGCTGCGGCCGCCCCGATCAAGATCGCGCTGATCGTCGGGCCCACGGGCTCGCAGACGCCCGGGAACCGCTCCCGTGCGGACCAGATCGCCACATGGGTGGCTTCCACGTTCCCGGATGGGTCGGTCACGGTCGCCAAGGCGTACTCCCCCAACGCCACCTATCCGAACGTCCGCGCGGCCGTCGCCGGCGCGAACATCGTCGTCTACATGGGCCATGGCAACGGCTACCCGAACCCATACACCAACGGGCTGCTGGCCGACCGCACGAACGGCTGGGGCCTGAACACCACGACGACCAACGGCGACCAGGACTCGTGGGCGAACCACACGCTCGTCTACTGCGGCGAGAAGGCGCTCCGCGGCCAGCTGACCTCCTCCGACGGCTACGACCAGCGCAAATACTGCGCCGGCGGCGCGATCGCGCCCGCACCCGGCTTCGTGATGGTCTATAGCGGCGCCTGCTACACGACCGGCGCCAACGAGCCGCAGAACCCGGTCGCCACGAACTCGGACGCGCGGGCGCACGTCTCGTACTTCTCGCGCCCGATGTTCCAGCTCGGGGCGAGCGGCTATTTCGCGGGGAACGGCGCAGCGGTCGTGCAGGACCTGCTGGCGAACCGGGACACGAGCTATGGCGACATCTTCAACACAGACATGCCGTGGGGCGTCGTCGGCGCGTACGAGGTGCCGCACCAACTGCTCGCGGGCCTCAAGGTCTGGCTGACCCGCGAGGGCGGCGGCACGGTCTGGGAGTACGCCTTTGCCGGCGACCCGGCCCGGACGTTCAACGGCGGGACGTCGACCTACACCGCGCCCACGGGCACCGGCGACTTCGTCGCTCCTGCTGCGGCGACGCGGAGCCCGGCGAAGGGTGCGACCGGGGTCTCGCGAGTGGCCAACGTCATCATCAAGTTCACCGAGAACGTCCTGTACGCGCCCGGCCACATGTGGCTGTACCGCGGCACGACAAAGCAGAGTGCGACGGTCACCTATAACGCAACGACGTTCGTCGCGACACTCAATCCGACCTACACCCTGGCGGCGGGTACGAAGTACACGGTCAAGGTCAGCAACTACATCCGCGACGCCGCCGGCAACCGGCTGACGTCGTTCTCGTACACGTTCACGACCGGGCACTGACCCGCTGGCGCTCCGCTCGAGGGCCCCGCCCCGGCGGGGCCTTCTGATTCCTCAACCGCCGAGCAGGCCCCGAACCGCCGGGGCGATCCGGACGACCCACAGGGCGTACTGGGCGCCGCTCGGGTGCAGGCCGTCGCTCGCGACCAGCGACCGATCCGTGGCCGCGCGCAGGGACAGGTCGTAGATGTCGACGACGGCGATTCCGCGCGCGGCCGCGAGCTCCGTCTCGATCGCGTTGTTGCGGCGAACTCCCGCCGACTGCGTGGCCGGATCGCCGTAGTCGGCGCCGGCAGGGGTGACCGTGTAGTCCGGCGTCGTGACGACGAGGATCCGGCCGGCGCCGACCTCGCCCACGAGCTCGTCCAGGATGGCCGCGACGTTGCGGCGGTAGGCCGCATCGGGAACGCCCTGCACGACATCGTTGACGCCGATGAGGAGGCTGACCAGCTTCGGCCGCAGCGCCGGCACCTGGGGCAGCTCCACGGCGATGACGTCGGCCGAGGTGAAGCCGTTCACGCCGAGGTTGGCCACGAGGTCCAGCTCCGGAACCGCGGCGACCAGCTGGTCCGGCCAACGCTCGCGCTGCCCCACCGACGTGCCGATGGTGAAGGAATCGCCGAGGGCGACATAGCGGACGGTGGCGAGACTCCCGCCGGGGGTCACGGGCGGCGAGGCCGCCGGCCCCACGCTGGGCGGCAGGCCGGCTGAGGGTCCACACGCGGCGACCAGCACAAGGAGGCAAATGCCGAAAACGCGCGGGCCATGGAGCGCGGCGGCCCGCCTACGGCAGGCGACCGTAGGCATCGACGAGGACATCCTCGAACCGGTCTCGATCGATCCGGATGCCGACCTGGGCGTTGACGCGCCGGCCCTTGCGCTCGCGACGGACCGGCAGGCCGTCGCACACCGTTCGCCCGCGGGCGGGGCCATTGCCCGTGTCGACCTGCACGTCGTACTCGGCGACCTCGACCAGGTCGGGGATCGCGAGGTGGGCGACGGCGACGGCGTCGTGCACCGACATGCGCGGCGTCCCGTACCACTGGCCTTCGCGCGTGAGGGCGAAGTCGACGAGCTCCGCCGCGATCGACGCGGACGCGGTACCGACGTTGCGCAGCCGCTCCGCGGCCGGCGCGTACAGGACAGCCTGATGGGTGACGTCGAGGCCCATCATCGTGATCGGAACGCCGAGCTCGAAGACGATCGCGGCCGCCTCGGGATCGGCGTAGATGTTGAATTCGGCCGAGACCGTGGTGTTGCCCTCCCCGATCGATCCGCCCATGAGGCAGATGTGGGCGATGCGAGGCGCAAGCTCGGGGTGAAGTCGGAGCAGCAGCGCGATGTTCGTCAGCGGGCCGATTGGCGCGATGACCACCGGCTCCGGGTGGCGGCGCAGGATCGACACGATGAGATCGACCGCCCCCTCCCGGCGTGCCTCAACCGGCGAGGGAGCAAGCGTGGTGCGGCCGATCCCAGCCTCGCCGTGGATCTCTGTCGCCCGAACAACCGAGCCCAGCAGGGCACCGGCCGCGCCTTCGGCCACCGGCACGTCCGGCGCGCCGTACAGGTGCAGGAGGCGGAGTGCGTTCGTCGTGCAATGCCGGACGTCGGCGTTCCCGCCGACGGTCGTGACCGCGAGCAGGTCGATCTCAGGCCGAGCGACGGCGAGGCCGATTGCCAGCGCGTCATCGAGCCCGGGATCGCTGTCGATGATCAGCGGCAGCGGCTTCTCTGCCGTCCCGAACGGCGCCGAGCGCGGCACGGCCGGCGCGGGGAAGGAG
>CAYXVP010000244.1:0-3687 GCA_964468305.1 uncultured Anaerolinea sp.
GGGGGTTGGGACCCGTGGCCGGCCAAGCGTGGCTGGAACCTGTCCGGAATGTTCGAGGCGATGGACCGGGGCGAGCTCCACGCGTTGTATGTCATCGGCGAGAACCCGCTCCAGTCCGAGGCCGATCGCCACCTCACCGAGCGGCGGCTGCGGAGCCTCGACTTCATCGCCGTCCAGGACATCTTCCTCACCGCAACGGCCGAGATCGCCGACGTCGTCCTGCCCGCCGCGGTCGCCTGGGCCGAGGCGGAGGGCACGGTCACGAACTCCGAGCGGCGGGTCCAGCGGGTGCGCAAGGCGCTCGAGCCGCCGGGCGAGGCCCGCGAGGACCTGTGGATCATCTACGAGCTCGCCCGGCGGATGGGCTTCGACTGGGGCGAGGCCTCGGCCGAGAAGACGTGGGACGAGGTGCGCCAGATCTCGCCGGTCCACCGGGGCATGACCTACCCGCGCCTCGAGGCCCTCGGCGGCATCCAGTGGCCGTGCTGGGACGAGACGCACCCCGGGGAGCTGTTCCTGCACTCGCGGCTCTGGGAAGATCCGGTGCCAGGGCTCCGTGCTCCGTTCGTGCCGGTCGACCATGACCCGCCCGTCGACAGGCTGACGGAGGAGTTCCCGATCCGTCTGACGACCGGGCGCCGGCTGGACTCGTACAACACCGGCGTCCAGTCGGGCGGGTTCACCTCGCCGCTGCGGCGCGGCGAGTCGCTCGACATCTCGCCGGAGGACGCGGAGGGCCTTCAGCTCGTCGATGGCGAGCGCGTCCGCGTCACCTCGCGTCGTGGTTCGCTCGAGACGCCGATCCGGATCGACCCGGGCCTCCGGCCGGGCCTCACGTTCATGACCCTGCACTTCCAGGACGACGTGACCACCAACATCCTGACCATCGACGCGACCGATCCGAAGTCCGGGACCGCCGAGTTCAAGGCGACGGCGATCCGCGTGGAGAAGCTCGAGGCCCCGGTCCCCGCCTGAGCGCGCGGTCGATCGCGGGCCGGCACAAACTTGCTGGCCAAGATCGACAGCCGCTCACAAAGCCCGGGCGACTCTGGGCCGCATTCGACTCACTCGTCGGCTAGGTGACTCCGGCCGGGCGCCGCGCCGTCGAATCCGGCCGCATCGAGCGATGAACGATCCGATCTCGGATCAAAGCCGTCTCGAGGTTCCCTCCTGGCGGCCCGATGCTGCGGTCAGCTTGCACTCCTTCGACGAGTGAGTCGTTGACGACGCACCGGGAGGGGAGTCGGCGGCAGCGTCGAGCGGTCGGGCCCATAACGCGAAGCGGCCGCGACCCCAAGGGACTGCGTCGCGCGCGATCGAGCACCCCGGAGAGTGGTGGCAACGTTGCAGTCGCGTTGCAGTCGATGGCCGGACGAGTGGGAGGACCGCCGTACACTCGCGCCGATGGACCTCCACGTCATCGGGCCGTTGGCCTCGCCCGCGGAGCGAGCGGCAGTCGACGAGGTCCTCGGGCCGCCGGACAGCGGCTGGCGCGGCGGCGGCCGTTCCCCGACCGAGGGCCACGTGGCCCAGGGCGGCCATGCGGCACGAGGCCGGCGCGACATGCTGCTGCCGGCGTTGCACGCGCTGCAGGACCGGGTCGGCCAGATCACGCAGCCGGGGCTGAACTACGTCTGCCGGCGCCTGTCGGTGCCACCGGCGGAGGCGTATGGCGTCGCGACGTTCTATGCCCTGTTCGCGACTCGATCCCGGCCGCCGGCAGTCGCTCACATCTGCGACGACATCGCCTGCCGCCTGGCCGGGGCGGAAGAGACCTGCGCCGATCTCGAGCGGACCCTCGGTCCTGCCGGTACAGCCGCGCGGGATGGCACGATCGGCTGGCTGCGGAGCCCGTGCCTTGGGCTGTGCGAGCGGGCGCCCGCGGCGATGTTCACGATCGCCGGCGACAGGCCGCTGCGATCGACGGCGGCGCCGATCGACGCGGCGGGCGTGGTGGCCCGGCTGGCGGAGCCGGTGCGGGCCGCCGAGTCGGCTGGCGGCTCGATCGCGGCGATCCGCACGTCGGCCCAGGCATCCGTACCACAGATGGGGGAGCCGCAGCTGCAGCTCCTCCGGCGAGTGGGCATGGTCGACCCGACCTCGCTCGACGACTACGTCGCCCACCGCGGCTTCCTCGCGCTCCGCGAGGCGCTGGCGATGGGCCCCGACGCGGTGATCGGGGAGGTAACCGAGGCGCGCCTGGTCGGTCGGGGCGGGGCTGCCTTCCCGACTGGCCGCAAGTGGTCGGCCGTGGCGACGCAGCCGGCGCAGCCGCACTACGTCGTGTGCAACGCCGACGAGTCCGAGCCCGGCACGTTCAAGGACCGCGTGCTCATGGAGCTCGACCCGTTCGCGGTCGTCGAGTCGATCACCATCGAGGGCTTCGCCACGGCCGCGACGAAGGGCTACCTGTACATCCGCGGCGAGTACCCGCTCGCCGAATCGCGCATCCGTGGCGCGGTCGATGCGGCGCGGGCCGCCGGCTACCTCGGTCCCTCCGTGGCCGGCTCCGACTTCGCCTTCGACATCGAGGTGCGGCGTGGCGCAGGCGCCTACATCTGTGGCGAGGAGACGGCGCTTTTCGAGTCGATCGAGGGCAAGCGCGGCGAGCCGCGCAACAAGCCGCCGTTCCCGGTCGAGGTAGGGCTGTTCGGCAAGCCGACCGCAGTCAACAACGTGGAGACCCTGGTCAACGTGCTGGCGATCCTCGAGGAGGGCCCCGGTGGAGGGGCCCGCTTCGCGGCCGTCGGCACCGAGGGTTCGACCGGGCCGAAGCTGTTCTGCCTGTCGGGCAACGTGGGCCGACCAGGTCTGTACGAGGTGCCGTTCGGGACGACCCTCGGCGAGCTCCTCGAGCTGGGCGGTGGCGTGCCCGAACGCCGGCCGATCCGGGCGATCCTGCTGGGCGGGGCAGCGGGCGTCTTCGTCGGGCCGGAGGCGCTCGATACGCCACTGACGTTCGAGGGGACACGGGCGATCGGGGCGACGCTCGGCTCGGGCGTCGTCATGGTCTTCGACGAGACCGCCGACCTCGTCGGGACCCTGCGCCGGATCGCCGCGTTCTTTCGGGACCAGTCATGCGGGCGATGCGTGCCGTGCCGGGTGGGCACCGCCCGCACGGAGGAGCCCCTCGCCCGTCTCGCGGATGGCGTCGCCGCCCGGCCCCGTCACGACGAGCTGCGCCTCCTCGCAGACATCGGCCAGGCCATGCGCGACGCGTCGATCTGCGGCCTCGGCCAGACCGCCTCGTCGGCGATCGAGTCGGCGCTGCGCCGGCCGGAACTGGTGGCCCTGTGACCACCGAAGACGCGCGCCACCCGCAGAGCGAGGCGCAGCCGCCGGGCGTCGTGTTCATCACGCCGCCGGCGCGGGCATCCCGAGTGCCCGAGGCACCCCCGACCGCGCTCCCCAAGCGGGTCACCCTCCAGGTCGACGGGATCCAGGTCTCGGTCCCGGAGGGCTCGACGATCCTCGAAGCGTGTCGGGCCCAGGGTCTGGACATCCCGACGCTGTGCTACCTCGAGAACCTCACCCCGGTGAATGTGTGTCGCCTGTGCGTGGTCGAGGTCAAGGGCTCGCGCGTGCTGGCGCCGGCGTGCTCACGGAAGGTCGAGGAGGGCATGGAGGTCCAGACCGAGTCCGACCGTGTCCGGCACTCGCGCAAGGTCGTCCTCGAACTCCTCGGCT
>CAYXVP010000245.1:0-3664 GCA_964468305.1 uncultured Anaerolinea sp.
CGAGCTTGAGGCGCTGGGCCACCAGCGCCTTGTCGGCGGAGCCCTCGACGCCGGACTTCGACACCAGGAAGCCCGCGGCGATCGAGACGATCAGGGCGGGAATCTGGGTGACCAGGCCGTCGCCGATGGTCAGCAGCATGTAGGAGTTGGCCGCGGCGCCCGCGTCCATGCCGTGCTGCAGCACCCCGATCAGGATGCCGCCGATGGCGTTGATGAAGGTGATGATCAGCCCGGCCATGGCGTCGCCGCGCACGAACTTCGACGCGCCGTCCATGGCCCCGAAGAAGGTCGACTCCTGTTCGACCTCCTTGCGCCGTCGCTTGGCCTCGGTCTCGTCGATCAGGCCCGAGGACAGGTCGGCGTCGATGGCCATCTGCTTGCCGGGCATGGAGTCCAGGGCGAAGCGGGCGGCCACCTCGGCGATGCGGGTCGAGCCCTTGGTCACCACCACGAAGTTCACGATCACCAGGATGGCGAAGACGATCACCCCGATGATGAAATTGCCCTGCATCATCAGCTGGCCGAAGGCCTTGATGATGTGGCCCGCGCTCTCGGCGCCCTCGTGGCCGTGGGACAGGATCAGTCGGGTCGAGGCCAGGTTCAGGCCCAGCCGGTACAGGGTCGCGACCAGCAGCACGGTCGGAAAGGCGGTGAATTCCAGCGGCTTCTTGATCAGAAGCGCGGTCATCAGGATCAGCACGGCGCTGGTGAACCAGATCGAGAGCAGCACGTCCAGCAGGGACGACGGCCCCGGCACGGTAAGGGAGCCGGTAGAGCCCACGGAGCCGAACCGCAGTACCGCAAGCAAGCGCGAGGTCAGGTCGTGGCTCAATTCAGTGGTCACGCCGCGCGCAGATCCGCCCACGGCGCCATGGCGCTGGCACCGAGCACCTGCAGCGCCTTGTCGAGGACGGGGTCGCTGCCTGCCGGCAGGTTCGTCGGGACGGTCACCGGGATGTCCGGCGTCAGCCCGACCTTGTGGATCCAGCGCTTGTTCGGGGTGAGCCACTTCTCGACGGTCAGCTTCACGCCACCGACGTCGCCCAGGTCGTACCACTCCTGGACGGTGCCCTTGCCGAACGACGTCTCGCCGATCAGCTGGGCGCGGCCTCGGTCCTGCAGCGCGCCGGACACGATCTCCGCGGCAGACGCGGTGCCCTTGTCGATGAGCACCAGGATCTTGATCGCCGGATCGGTGGCCACGCCGCCGGCCTCGGCGTCGGTCTCCTCCTGGGTGCCGTTCGCCTGCTCGCGCCAGAAGACCGGCCCGGCGGCGATGAACTGGCTGGCGACCGTTCGAGCCGCGTCCACGAACCCGCCCGGGTTGCCGCGCAGATCCAGGACGAGCTTCTTGATGCCCTTGTCGACGTCGGCCTTCGCGGCGGCCTTCAGCTGAAGCGCACCGTCCAGCGAGAAGCCGGACAGGCGGATGTAGCCGACGGTGCCGCCGGCGAGCTCCTTCGCGGTGACCTCGCGGCGCTGGATCTTGGCGCGGGTGATGGTGACGTCGAACTCGTCCACGGCCGTGCGCGGCGTCGGAGCGGGACCCGGGGCGCTCGACGGTGCCGGCGAACCCGGCGCCGTCGCCGCCGGAGCCGAGGCGTACCGCATGACGTGCAGCACGACCTGGGTCCCCGCCTTGCCCCGAACCAGGTCCCGGGCCTCGTCCGGCGTCAGGCCGTCGAGCGTCTTGCCATCGACCGAGGCGACAACGTCACCGGGCTTGAGCCCCGCGCTCTCGGCCGGAGACCCGTCGAGCGGGGCGATGATCACCATGTGGCAGTTCGGGCCGAACGGGCTGCAGTCGCTGGCGTTGCCTGCCGAGTCGACCGCGCCGATCTCGGCGCCGATGCCCTCGAACGTGCCCGAGATGTCGTCGATCGTGCCCCGGAAGTCCGCCGGGCTCAAGTACGACGAATACGGATCGCCCACGGAATCGACGAGGCCGCGGATCGCGCCCTCGACGAGCGTCTTCCGATCGACCGGCCCGAGCGGGTAGCGCGTCCGGATCGCGTCGTAGACGTCCCAGAATGGCTGCCACGCCTGCGCATCCGAGACATCGCTGCCGGGCGTCCGGCCCTGATCGCGCCCGATCGTATAGCCGGACAGGAACAGCGCGCCGCCGCCCATGACCGTGACGAGCACGACCGCCACGGCGAGCGGCCAGCCGCGGCCGCGCTCGCCGGGGGTTCGCAGCACGGGCGTGAGCATCGGCTTGTCGACGAGGCCGGTCGGTTGTGGTCCGCTTTCGGTCGGCGGCACGTCGGGGTCGCTCGGCTGCACGTCGGCCGCCGAGCCGTCGGGGTCGTGGGGGAGCATTGCTCGCGGGTTCCTCTGATCGCCGGCCATCGCGCGCCCACCGCGCCGCCGGGGGCGGCAAGCCTAACGCGAGAGCAGGAATGTGCTTCGAAGCCGACTGGCGGAGAACTCTCCGAGGACCGAGGCGACGCCCTGCGCGCCATCGGTCCGAGGACTCAGCGGATCAGGTAGGTCCGCACTGACACCCACGCACCCACAACGCCGAGGCCAATGCCCGCGCCGACCACCAGCAGCGTCACGTCGCGCGAGATCGAGCCGACGTTGATCGGGAGTATCTGGAAGAAGCCGACCATGAAGTGCGACAGCGGTTCCGCGGCGCCGATCAGCACGCCCATCGAGATCGCCGCGCCGAGCAGCCCGACGAGGGCGCCCTCGAACACGAACGGCCAGCGGATGAAGGCGTCCGACGCGCCGACGAGGCGCATCACCTCGATCTCCTCGGCCCTGCCGAGGACGGCCAGGCGGATCGTGTTGATGACGATGAACAGCACGATGGCGCCGATGACGCCGAGCAGCAGCACCCCGAACGTCCGCAGGAAGTTCGTGATCGACACCAGCCGCTCGGTGGTGTCCTTGATGTTCTGGACCTTGGCAACCGCCGGATCGACCTGGAGGAACCCGGCGACCGCCTGGTAGTCGTCGGGCCGGCGGAGCTTGACCTCGAGGCTTGCCGGCAGCGGGTTCTCGGGCAGGTAGGGCGTGAGGTCCTGTTGGCCTTGCGCGGCGCGCTGCTCGCGGTAGTTCTTGAGGGCCTGCTCCTTGGAGACGTACTCCACGGACTTGACCTCCGGCATCGCGCCGAGGCGCGCCTCGAGGTCGTGGAGGGCTGCGTCGCTCACGTTGTCGTTCAGGTCGGCAACGACGCCGACCTTGTCCTCGACGTACGACAAGCTGGCGAGGAAGCCGGCCTGGATGATCCAGAAGCCGGCCAGCAGCAGGAGCATCAGAGTCATCGTCGCCGTCGCGGCGATGCTCATTGCCGCGTTGCGCCAGAAGCCCTGCCAGGCGCGCGAGATGCTGAAGAGGAGGAAGGACAGCATCGTCAGCCCGTCCGGTGGTAGCCGCCGCCGATCTCGTCGCGGATCACGCGGCCCTCCTCGAGAGCGACGACCCGCTTCCGCAGAGCAGTGACGATGTCGGCGTCATGGGTCGCCATCAGGACCGTTACGCCGAGCTCGTTGATTCGCAGGAGCAACTGCAGGATCTCCCAGCCGAGTGGTTGGGCCAGGTTCGTCTAGTAGAGATTGCGTCTCGCGATGAACTGGCCCGTGGATTCCCAGATTTGTTCGCCTTCCGGATTCCACTCCGAGATCCACGTGCCCTTCGGCTTCGTCATTGACCGGGT
>CAYXVP010000246.1:0-3643 GCA_964468305.1 uncultured Anaerolinea sp.
CCTTCCTCGGGCCGAACGGGGCCGGGAAGACCACGACCCGTCGGCTCCTCACGGGCCTCCTCCACCCGGACGCCGGCGCGATCGAGCTGCTCGGCCGGCCATTCCGACGCGGGGACCGGCAGCGGCTCTTCGAGGTCGGCGCGCTGGTCGAGACGCCGTCGTTCTATCCATACCTCTCCGGCCGCGCGAACCTGCGGGCGCTCGCGGCTGCTGGGGCGCCCGTCCCAACGGGTCGGATCGAGGAGCTCCTCGAGCTCGTGGGCCTGCGCGAGCGGGCGACCGACAAGCTCTCGGGCTATTCGCTGGGCATGAAGCAGCGCCTCGGCATCGCCGGGGCGCTCCTCAGCGACCCGAAGCTGCTGCTGCTCGACGAGCCGGCGAACGGCCTCGACCCGGCCGGAATCGTCGCCATGCGCGAGACGCTCCGACGACTTGCGGCCTCGGGCAAGACCGTGTTCGTCTCCAGCCACCTGCTCGCGGAGGTCCGGGTGCTCGCCGACGTCGTCGGCATCATCGCGAGGGGCCAGCTGGTTCGGGAAGGGCCGCTCGAGACGCTGCTCACCGATCAGGGCGTGGTTCGCGTCCGCGTCACGCGGCCCGAGTCCGCCGCCGCACGCGCGGCGCTCGACGGGCTCGCGCCGATCGACGCCGACGGCGGCGATGCCGACGAGGCGTGGCTCACCGTCCACGTGGAGCCCAACCGCGCGGCCGAGGTGAATCGGGCCCTGGCGGAGGCCGGCATCTACGCCTCCGGACTCGAGTCGGGGACAGATCTCGAGATGCTCTTCCTCGAGCTGACGGGTGGCGAGGCGTCGAGCGAGGGCCGGATGCAGGGCATCGATTCGTCGCCGGCCCGGAATCCTCCGGCGTGAGGATTTTCGTCAGCGGCCTGCGCAAACTGGCTGGCCGGCCGGCCTCGTTCGTCTCGGTCGGGCTGCTCGTGGGCCTGCTCGCGCTCATCCTCATCGCCTCGGCCACGGTCGCACAGCGCACGGAGTCGACGGGGGCGGCCCGCCGGGCACTCGCGCTCGTCACGTTCCCAGGCGCCTACGATCTGATCCTCTCGTTCATGCTCGGCCTGGGCGGGCTGATCGCGGTGATCTATGGCGCCGCGATCGCCGGCTCGGAGTGGAGCTGGGGCACGCTCAAGAACGCCGTTGCGCGCGGTGAGAGCCGCACCCGGTACATGCTCGGCACGTTCGCCGCGATCACGGTCATGGTCGCGGTTGGGCTGGCGATCACGTTCGTGCTCGGGGTCGGGATCTCGCTCGTCGGCGCGTCGATCGCAAACGTGTCGACGGCCGGGCTCACGGACGCCGACACGCTCGCACGCCTGCCCGCGCTCGCCGCACGTGGTTGGTTTTCGGTGGTGGAGGAGGCGGCGCTGGGGTTCGCGATCGCGACTCTGGCAAGGAGCCAGCTCGCGGGCATCGGCGCCGGGATTGCCTTCTACTTCGGCGAGGGCTTCGCCTCGATCTTCCTGCCCGACATCGTCAAGTACATGCCCTTTGCGGTGGCGCGGGCGGCGGTCGACACCGGAGGGGCGGGGGCCGGCGAGCCGGGCAGTATCACCGTGGCGCTCGCGCCCGACACGGCGCTCCTGCTCGTCGGCGCCTGGCTCGTGGGCTCGGTCGTCGTCGCGGTCGCGATCACGGAACGCGCGGAGATCACGGGTTGACGGAGGAAGCGATGAACGACCACGCCCAGCGGACCACGCAAGATCAGGACAGCTGTCTGCGCTGCGGCGCCCCGGTCTACAGCGTCGGGATCGAGCAGTTCCGCATTGGCGGGACGACCGGCGGCTGGAAGCTGCTGTTCGGGGAATTGGCCGAGCTCGGCGAAGGCATGCTCGAGCTCGACGTCCGTGCCTGCACCGTGTGCCGAACGGTCGACCTGCGCGTCCCCCTGGCTGGCTAGCGGCGCGCGGTCTCGCGACGGCGGAGAAATTCGGAGCGGCTCCCGAAGGAGCCGCTCCGATGCTGTCCCGGTGAAGGTATCCGCCGAAACGGACGCTTCTGCCACGCGTCAAGGGCATCTATCACGTCGGCTGCACCGACTACCCTGACCCAACCTACCCATGACCTTGCCGCTGGGGCAGCGGCCCTGCGCGAACGCAGTGCACCGGTTAGTCTACGTGAGCCTGGAGCCGAATCCAAGGGTTTTCGTCACGGTCTATGTGAAAAACCCTTAACAGTTCGTGCGTGGGCCCTCGTCCCGATCGTTACACGCACGTTGCAGTGCCACGCAACTGCAACGTGGGGCAGGTCCACCGGGACGATATAGCGTCGTTAACGCCGGGTTCGCAGAGCCCATTGGCCCCCGGGCTGCCTCACTCCTCGACGATCGTCACCGAGCTCATCGCGACCGGCGAATCCGGCATGTCGCGGCTGTTCCTGGGCGCGTTGACGATCTTGTCGACGACGTCCATGCCCTTGGTGACCTGGCCGAAGATCGTGTAGTTCTTCGGCAGCCGGCCGGACAGGTCCGCCTGGCAGATGAAGAACTGGCTGCCGTTGGTGTTCGGGCCGGCGTTGGCCATCGCGACGGCGCCCCGGCCGTAGTCGCCGTGAACGGGCTCGTCGGCGAACGTGTAGCCGGGCCCGCCCGTGCCGACGCGGCCGGCGTTGAGCGAGGCCTTCTTGCCGTGCTGGCCGTCGCCGGCCTGGGCCACGAAGCCCGGGATGACCCGGTGGAAGATCACGTCGTCGTAGTAGCCCTTCTGCGCGAGGTCGATGAAGTTCTGGGCCGCCTTCGGCGCGGCCTGGGTGAACAGGTCGATGTCGATGTCGCCGAGGTCGGTCTTGATGGTGGCGCTGGTCATGTCGGCTCCTTCGTGAGGGCTGCGGTTGTCATGGGGACGATGACGGGCCGGAGGGGCTCTCCGGCGCGGCCGTCGACGTAGTGGCGGACGCGGATGGCGCGGAGCTCGCAGCCGGCCCGACGGTGACCGACGTCATCACGACCGGATCGAGCGCCGCATTGCCGCTGCCGGACCCGCTGTTCGGCATCGCCGCGATCGTGTCCACGACGTCCATCCCCGCGGTCACCTCGCCGAGGATCGCGTACGGATACTGGACCGACGGGTCCGAGAGCGCGGAATTCGCACCGTCGGACAGCACGATGAAGAACTGCGACCCCTGGCTGTTCGGTTGTGCCGTGCGGGCCATGGCGACCGTGCCGCGCTTGTAGGTGCCGACGAGCGGGTCGTCCTGGATCGCATAGCCGGGGCCGCCGGAGCCGTCGCCCGCCGGGTCGCCGCCCTGGATGACGAAGCCCGGGACGAGCCGGTGGAAGGTCAGCCCATCGTAGAAATGGCAGGCGACGAGGGCGACGAAGTTGCCGGTCGCGATCGGGGCGCGACTGCCGTCGATCTGCATCACGATCGTGCCCTTGGCGGTCTGGATCGTGACGGTGGCCATCTCCCCGGCGGACAGGGAGGCCGGCTGGCTCGTCGGACAGGTGCCGTCGCCGTACCCGGCGGCGGTCGCCTCGGAGGATGGGCTCGGGCTGGCGGCGGCGCCGCCCCCGAACGGCTTGCCGATGATGATGACCGCCGCTCCGACGACGACCGCCGCGACGGCGAGGCCGAGCACCGCAGGGTTGTAGCCCCGATTGCGGCGCCCCGCGACCCGGCCTCGGACGC
>CAYXVP010000247.1:0-3642 GCA_964468305.1 uncultured Anaerolinea sp.
CCTGACGATGCCGCTGGACGCGCTGGTCACGGGCCGGATCGCCATGATCGCCGGCGATTCCGGCTTCGGCTGGGTCGAGGCGATCGGGATCGGCGAAGGCAAGGTCGCGTTCGCCGGCTCGGCGGTTGATCTCGAATCGCGCGCCGATCCGCACACGCGCCGGCTGGAGCTCGAGCCCGGCGAGATCGCCATCCCGGCGCTGACCGACGCGCACCTCCACCTCGCCGGCGCGGCGGTAGCGGCCGAGCAGGTGGACCTCGCCACCGCGCGGACGCTCGACGAAGGCCTTGTGCGCATCCGGGCGATGGCCGAACGCCTCCCATATGACGCCTGGATCCTCGGCGGCGGCTGGGACCAGCGGCGCTGGGGTCGCTGGCCATCCGCGGCGGACCTCGAGGGCGTGGTGCCCGGCCGCCGGGTCGCCGTGCGCTCCTTCGACCATCACGCGCTCTGGGCCAGCCACGCAGCGCTGGCGGTTGCGGCGATCGACGTCGCGACGTCCGACCCCGCCGGCGGGATCATCCAGCGTGGCGACGACCGCGCCGCCACGGGCGTGTTGCTCGAGAACGCGAGCAGCCTGGTGATCGATCGCGTCCCCCCACCGGGCTCGGAGAACGCGAAGCGCGCCCTCCGGGCCTTCGGGCGGGAGCTCCTCGCCCTCGGGGTGGCGGGTGCCCACGACCCGGGCTCGCTGGCGCCGGACCCGAACGGCCGGGCCCTCGACGTCTACGTCGAGCTCGCCGAGGCTGGTGAGCTGCCGGTCCGCGTGCACGCTGCCGTCCGCTCGGACGGCCTCGACGACGCGATCGCGCGCGGGCTGCGTAGCGGTGCCCCAATGGGCAAGGGTGAGCCCGGCTGGCTGACGTTCGGCTGGCTCAAGCTGTTCGCCGACGGGACCCTCGCCTCGCGGACCGCGGCGCTGCTCGAGCCGATCGAGGGTGGCACCGACCGGGGCATGTTCACCACGCAGCCCGATGTGCTGGGGGAGCGAGCGACGAAGGCGGCGGCGGCCGGCATCGCCACCCAGATCCACGCGATCGGCGACGCCGCCGTCCGGACGTCGCTCGACGTCCTCGGGCCGACGGTCTCGAAGGTCAAGTTCATGCCCCGGCTCGAGCACATCCAGCTGTGCCACCCCGACGATCGGGCGAGATTCGCCGCGCTCGGCGTCGGCGTGTCCGTGCAGCCCGTGCACCTGCGCGACGACGCCGCGACGGCGCGCCGCGACTGGGGCCCTCGCGCCGAGACCGCGGGGTACACGTGGCGAAGCCTCCTGGACGCCGGTGCGGTTCTGGGGTTCGGCACGGATGCGCCGGTCGAGCCGATCGATCCGTGGCCTGGCGTCGCGATGGCCATCCTTCGCCACGATCCATCGTGGGGGCCCGAGGTGCCGCCGTACGGCCCGAACGAGGCGCTCACGCTCGAGCAGACACTGCGCGCGGCGACCGTCGGACCGGCGACGTTCGCCCGCGATCCGCTGGGTGGACGACTCGTGCCAGGCTCTCGCGCGGACCTCATCGTCCTGCCCGCGACGCCACACGAGCTCGAGCAGCGAGCCGAGGCATTCGCCCAGGTCAGGCCGCGCCTCGTCATCGTCGGCGGCGAGATCGCCGTCGAGCGGTAAACAGGCTCGAGGGCACATTGCCCACGCTCGACGCAGTCGTCAGCGGCCGAATCGCCACGTTCCGCGGCGACACGGGCTATGGCTGGGTCGACGAGATCGGCATTGCCGACGGGCGGGTCGTGGTGACCGCGACACGCCAGTCGCGCGACGATCCGGCCGGGCCGAACACGCGCCACTTCGAGCTCGCACCGGGCGAGGTCGCCTTCCCCGGCATCACCGACGCCCACATCCACCTCGTCGATACCGCGATCGCCGCCGAGTCGATCGATCTGTTCACGGCGGCGACCCTCGACGAGGCGCTGGCCATGGTCGCCGAGGCGGCGGGCCGGATCCCGGCGCCGGGCTGGATCCTGGGCTCGGGCTGGGACCAGCGACGGTGGGGCACGTGGCCAGGCGCGGAGATGCTGGAGCGGGTCGCGCCCGGCCGACACGTCGCGCTGCGTTCGTTCGACCTGCACGCGCTGTGGGCCAGCCCGGCCGCCCTCGCCGCGGCCGGCATCGACGCCACGTCGCCCGACCCGCCGGGCGGCATGTACCGCCGCGGTCCCGACGGCGAGCCTGACGGGATCATGTTCGAGAAGGCGTCGGAGGTCGTGCTCCAGCACGCGCCGCCACCGACCGCGGACGTGCTCCGGCGTGCGATCCGCTCGATTGGGCGGTCGTGCCTGGAGCTCGGGGTCGTCGGGGCGCACGAGCTCGGGACGCTGTTCCCGGACACGTCGAATGGTGCCCTGGCCGTGTACGCCTCACTCGCCGACGCCGGCGAGCTGCCAATCCGGGTTCACGCCGGCGTCCGTGCCGACGGGCTCGAGAACGCGCTGGCGCGCGGCCTCCGAAGCGGTTCTCGGATCGGCGAGGCGGCCGCCGAGCGGCTTGCGTTCGGCTGGCTGAAGCTCTTCGCCGACGGCACCCTCGGCTCGCGCACGGCGGCCCTGATCGAGCCACGCGAGCGCACCACAGAGCGCGGGCTGCTCACGAACCCGCCGGAGGTCCTCGAGGAGCGCACGAAGACCGCTGCCAGGGCCGGCATCGCGACCACGATCCACACCATCGGCGACGCCGCGGTGCGGCTCGGCCTCGACATCCTGGGCCCGACCGTCGCCGGCGCGACGTTCATGCCGCGTGTCGAGCACGTTCAGCTGTGTCACCCCGACGATCGCGCGCGCTTCGCGCAGCTCGGCGTCGCTGCCTCGGTCCAGCCGGTCCACCTGCGCGAGGACGCGCCCGGCGCGCGCCGCGACTGGGGCGATCGCGCGGAGTCATCGGGCTACGCCTGGCGCAGCCTGCTGGCCGCCGGCACCACCGTCGCGTTCGGCCAGGACGCTCCGCTGGAACCCCTCGACCCCTGGCCCGGGATCGCGCTTTCGGTCTTGCGCCGCGACCCGTCGTGGGGCGGTAACGCGGAGGCGTACGGCGCCCACGAGTCGATCACGCTGGAGCAGGCCCTCCGCGCCTCGATCGTCGGGCCGTGGCAGACGCTGCGCGAACCGCTCGGCGGCCGCCTCGTGCCCGGCTCGCTGGCCGATGTCATGGTCCTGCCGTCGATGCCTTCCGATGAGCTCCTGCAGGCAGCGGCTTTCGACCAGCTCCGGCCGCGTCTCGTCCTCGTCGGCGGCGAGGCGGTCTTCGAGCGTTGACGCCTCGGCCTAACTGAGCGCGCGGCGCGCGTCCGCGAAGAGGCCGTTGAGGATGCGCGACGTCGACGGGAAGGCGTGGATCGTGTCGGCCAGGACCTCGATCGGGGTTCTGGTCTTGATGGCGAGCACGCACTCGTGGATCGCTGCGGAGGCGTCGGGGCAGGCCATCGCCGCGCCGACGAGGGTGCGCGACTGGCGATCGACCACGACCGTCACGTGGCCCCGCTTCGCCTGTACGCCGTAGCCCCGGGCGGACGTGGCGAAGTCCGCCACGAACTCGAGGGCATCGATCCCGTCGGCCTGGGCCTGCTCGACGGTCACGCCCACGAAGGCCGCCTCGGGATCGGTGTACGACGCCCGGGGCAGCGCCCGGTAGTCGGG
>CAYXVP010000248.1:0-3630 GCA_964468305.1 uncultured Anaerolinea sp.
TGCGGGGGATGGAGCGCGGGGCCGCCTAAGCGTCCAGGAGCGGTGGGTGGGCGGGACGGGCTACGCCGCGGATCGGGCATCGATGCGCGCCGAGCTCGTGGACACCGGTCGCCTGTTCCCGGTCGTCGTCGAGGGTGTCAAGGGCGAGCGGTTCGTCGTGGCGGAGGACCTCCCCTACCTCGACCAGGCCGAGAGCGAGATTCGCGACGGCGCACCCCCGGGCGGCCGCGAGCCGGCGGTAACCTTCCTGGCCCCGCTCGACGCGCTGTGCTGGGATCGCGACCTCCTCCGCCGCCTCTTCGACTTCGACTACGTCTGGGAGGTGTACGTCCCCGCCCCGAAGCGGCGCTGGGGCTACTACGTGCTGCCGATCCTCTTCGGCGATCGGTTCGTCGGGCGCATCGAGCCGCGGATCGATCGGCGGGCGGAGATGCTCCACGTCATCGGCGCCTGGTTCGAGCCCGGCTTCGACCCGCTGGCCGAGCCCGGGTTCGTGGCAGGCCTGGCCCGAGCGCTGCGGGCGCACCGAGATTTCGCCGACCTCAACAGGGTGAGCCTTCCCCGAGATGGCCGATTGCGCGATCTCGCGACGGCGGTTCGGGCCGCGCTCGAGGTCTCCAGTCCCCCGCCTGTGGGACCATCTACCGAACGACCGCGCCCTGCCCGGGCCCGCGCCAAGCTCCCGAAGGAGAGTGCCCATGGCTGAAGTCCGCACCGCGAGCGTCGTGTGGAACGGCGACCTGGTCAACGGCTCCGGGATGATCACTTACGTCAGCAGCGGCGTCTTCTCCCGCCTGCCGATCAGCTGGGCCTCGCGCACCTCCGCGCATAACGGCAAGACAAGCCCCGAGGAGCTCCTCGCCGCGGCGCATGCGTCGTGCTTCTCGATGGCCTTCTCGTCCCGGCTCGCCAAGAACGGCACGCCGGCGACGAGCCTCGACGTCCGGGCCGAGATCACCTTCGATCAGGCCGAAGGCGGCTGGAAGGTCGCGTCCTCGGTGTTGAAGGTCAAGGGCAACGTGCCCGGCATCGACGCGGCGACGTTCGAGCGCCTGGCCGACGACGCGAAGGACAACTGCCCGATCTCCGCCGCGCTGCGCGGCAACGTGAAGCTCTCTGTCGAGGCGACGCTCGAGGCCTAGGTCCGGCCCTCACCGTGGACCGAGAAGGGCCGCGGCGCGACCTCGGGCAAAACCGGCCGGGCGGCGCTCGTCGCGCTGGCGAGGATGAGGGTCAGGATCTCGCGTGCCTCCCGCTCGGCGTCGGCGCGGCGAAACGCGGGGCCTCGCTCGGCGCGGACGAGCAGCATCCCGTCCAAGAGCGCCGTGTAGGCGCGGGCGACCGAAACGGCGTCCAGCCAGCGCGGCAGCTCACCCCGCGCGATCCCCTCCTCGAGCAGGAACGTCGCGGCCGTGACGAGCTGTTCCCGGCGCCGCCGAAGCATCTCGCGCGCGGCCGGCTCCGCATCCGCCTGGCCCCACGCCTGGACCAGGAAGTCCGCGTTGCCCGGGTGCTCGGCGGCCTCGCCCTCCGCGGCGTCGAAGTAGAAGCCCACGGCGATCGCCAGTCGTTCGGCGAGGGTCCGGCCGCGCGGCACGCGGGCGGCAAGCTCGCCGAATCCGCGACCCGAGGCGAGGTCGCAGGCGGCGAGGAAGAGGTCGTCCTTGCCCTTGAACCAGGTGTAGATCGCGCCGACGGACAGGCCGCTCTCGCGGACGACGTCGGCGATCGTCGCGCCGTGGAAGCCGCGCTCGCCGAAGACACGGAGGGCGGCGGTCACGATCCGGTCGCGGACCTCCTGCTCGTGGGCGGCGGTCACCCGCGGCATGCGGCAAACCTTGAGGTGTGATAGCGCAAGGAGAGCATGGCTTCCCCATGGTAGTTGCTCATGCGCGGAAGAAACAAGCGTGATGGGTTGACAAGGGGAATGATTGTTCTCTATCTTGCTCCCGAACCGGGAACCGCAACCGCAACCGCATGAGGGGCTCACGATGTTCACGCGCTGGGGTGCCTTCGTCTACCGCCGGCGCCGCTGGCTGGCGGCCCTCGCGATCGTCGTCGCGGGCGCCTTCGGCTCCCTCGCCGGGAGCGTGTCCTCGCATCTGACGAGCGGCGGCTGGCTCGACCCGGGTTCCGAGTCGGCCAAGGTGTCGGAGCGCCTCGAGAAGGACTACGGCGCCGGTCGGACGTCGTTCGTCGCGCTCTTCGAGTCGAGGGATCCGGGCGCGGACGCCACGTCAAGCGACTTTCAGGCCGCCGTCTCGACAGCCCTCGCGCCGGTGCTTGACGTCCAGGGTGTCACCGGCGTCACCGGGTTTGCCCAGACGCAGGACAAGCGGTTCATCAGCGTCAAGGGCGACAAGGCCTACGTCCTGATCGGGCTCGATGTCGCGGAGGACGACTCGATCGGCCTCGTGGATCCGATCAAGCATGCCCTCGCCACCCCGGCCGGCTTCGACGTCAAGCTCACCGGCTTCGGGCCGATCCAGCAGGATTCGGCGCGGCTGTCGGAGCAGGACCTCACCCGGGCGGAGACGGTCTCGCTGCCGATCGCGGCGCTGGTCCTGATCCTCGTCTTCACATCGATCATCGCCGCCGGCATGCCCCTGCTCGTCGCCGGCCTCGCGATCCCGACCTCGCTCGGGATCATCAGCCTCGTCGCCCAGCAGACCCAGATGAGCATCTACGTGCTGAACATCGCGACGATGCTCGGTCTCGCGCTCGCCATCGACTACTCGCTGTTCATCACAAGTCGCTTCCGCGAGGAGCTCAAGCGCGGTCGGACGGTGGAGCAGGCGGTCGAGCGCTCGGTCGGGACCGCGGGCAAGGCCGTGCTCTTCTCGGGCATCGCGGTTGCGATTGGCCTGTCCGGCTTGCTCTGGTTCAAGGCCACTGCGTTGACGTCGATCGGCCTTGGCGGCGCGATCGTCGTCCTCGCCTCGGTGCTGTACAGCCTCACCTTCCTGCCGGCGGTCCTGGGCATGCTCGGGCCACGGGTGAATGCGCTCTCGGTGGCGGGACTGCTGCGCCGGCTCGGCCTGCGCGGCGGCATGGAAGACACGCGCCGCTCTCGCTGGGAGCAGGTCGCGCACGCTGTCATGCGCCGGCCGATCGCCGTGCTCGTGCCGGTGCTCGCCTTCCTGCTTGTCGTCGGATCGCCGTACTTGCGCCTGCAGCAGGGCATCCCCGATGCGACGGTCTACCCCGCCGGGGTGTCCAGCCGCGACGCGTGGGTGGCTCTGCAGACGGAATTCCGAGCAGGTGAGACGACGCCGATCGTGATCCTGCTCGACGCGCAGGACTCGCCGACGAGCGCGGCATCGATCGCGGCGGTCGCCGCGGCAACCGATCGACTCACCGGACTCGATGGCATCGATCGGGTGGAAGGCCCGTTCTCACTCACGAATGCCGCCACCGGTGCGGCGATGACGCCGGCGGAGGTCAGCCAGATCTACAACGCGGCACCCGGCTCACTGCCGAAGGATCTCGAGGCCGGGGTAGCCCGGCTCAGGGACGCGTACATCCGCGGCAACACCGTCCGGCTCGACGCGATCAGTCCGTACAAGTCGTCCGACCCTGCGGCAACGTCGGTCGTGTCGCGCGTGCGCGCGATCAGCCTCGACCCGGCGA
>CAYXVP010000249.1:0-3623 GCA_964468305.1 uncultured Anaerolinea sp.
GGGAGGGCGGATGATCGCGCGTGGTTGAGGGCGACCATTCGCGGCGGGCCGCCATCGGGCGCCTGCCGGCGCGGATCGCCTTCCTCGGCTTCGGGTTGATCGGCGGCTCGATCGCGCTGGCCCTCCGCGAGGTGGGCTATGGGGGCTCGATCACCGCCTGGTCGCCGAGCGGCGACGGGCCTGCCGAGGGCGCCCGCCGCGGCCTGATCGATGCCACCGCCGTGACGTCCGGCGCCGCCGTCCAGGGCGCCGATCTCGTGATCCTGGCCGGCCCGCCGCTCGCCGTCACCGCGGAGCTCGGGAACAAGGACGGGGCGTGGCGAGCGCGACTCGCCGACGACGCCACCGTCACCGACGTCGTGAGCACGAAGGGCAGGGTCGTCGAGCTGGCCGAGGCGGCCGGGCTCCGGTTCGTCGGTGGGCACCCGATGGCCGGCCGCGAGACGACCGGCGTCGGGAGCGCGGCGGCGACGCTGTTCGTCGATCGGCCGTGGGTCATCGTTCCGACCACGAGCGCCCGGGAGGTGGACCTGGACCGGGTGACGGCACTCGCCGAGGCTGCCGGGGCGCGGCCGATCCGCATGACCGCCGCCGAACACGACCGGTCCGTCGCGGCGATCAGTCACCTGCCGCTCGTCGCCGCCGCGGCGCTCGTCGAATCCGTCGCGCTCGCCGGCGGTCGCGAGAAGGACTGGCCGGTCGCGCGCGCCCTCGCCGCCACCGGCTGGGCCGACATGACCCGGCTCGCGCGCGGCGACCCGGAGATGGGCGCCGGGATCCTCGAGACGAATCGCGTCGAAGTGGCGACACACCTGCGCACCTACCGCGACGCGCTCGACGCGTGGCTGGAAGCCCTCGACGGCGGCACCGACGTGGCCGCCCTCGGATCGCGCCTCGAGGCGGCACGCGAGGCGCTGGGCGGCCGATGAGCGACGACGAGCTCGTCCTGGTCGTCCCTCGCACCACGCTCATGTCGGACCCCGGCTGGGCGGGCGTCCGCAGCGATCTGCCGACCGCCGCCCAATTCGAGTCCATCGTTGCCCGGCACGGCGAGTTCCGGCCACGGGGCGAGATGGAGCGTGATCGTGCCTGGAAGCAGGTGATCCCGTACCTGGTGCTCCGCGACGGACCGGCCTACTTCCTCATGCAGCGAACGAAGGCGGGCGGAGATCGGCGCCTGCATCACCTCTGGACGATCGGCCTGGGCGGCCACCTCAACCCGGGCGACGGCGACCTCGGCGGCGGGCTGCGGCGGGAGTGGCGGGAAGAGGTGCGGGCGTCGTTCGAACCCGTTTTCGAGCTGATCGGCCTGATCAACGACGACGCCACCGATGTCGGCAGCGTGCACGTCGGCGCCGTCTACCTGGCGGACGCTCGCGGCCGCGAGGTGGCGATCCGCGAGACCGACAAGCTGTCCGGGCGATTCGCCAGCCCGTCCGAGGTCGCGACCGTCGTCGAGCGGATGGAGTCGTGGAGCGCGCTCGTGTTCCAGCACCTCGAGGGCGTCCCCGCCTGAGGGCCGGAAGGCCCCTCGCCGTCGCGGTGCGATACTCACCGCGGAGGTTGTGATCACCATGTCCAGAGGGGGGCGGCCAAGGGGGCGCCGAGGGCAATTCCGGATCTCGCTCGCGTTGATCGCGGCGGGCTGGCTGGTGCTGGCCGCCGGTGCCCGCGCGGCAGCCCCCGAGATCGTGGTCCTGCCGACGACCGGCATCGTCGACGACAGCATGGCCAAGTACCTTGCCGACAACGTCGCCGTCGCGGAACAACGCGGAGCCGCGGCCGTCGTGATCAAGCTCAACACGCCCGGTGGAGCGCTGACGTCGACCAACGACATCGTCGGCACGCTGCTCGAGGCGAAGGTTCCGATCATCGTCTGGGTCGCTCCGGCGGGCGGGTTCGCCGCCAGCGCCGGCACGTTCATCACGCTCGCCTCGAACATCGCGTTGATGGCCCCGGGGACCCGCATCGGGGCCGCCTCGCCGATCAGCGGCGACGGGACGGACATCGGGGGCACCCTGGGTAAGAAGGTCCTCAACGACGCGATCGCGGAGATCACCTCGATCGCCCAGGAGCGCGGCCGCAACGTGGACTGGGCGGTGTCGGCCGTGAAGGACGCCAAGTCGTCGCCGGTCGAGGAGGCCGTCTCGCTCGGCGTCGTCAACGGCACGGCGTCGACCATCGACGAGGTCATCGGCTTCGCCAATGGCAAGACGGTCAAGACTGCCGCCGGCGAGGTCACCCTGGACCTCAATGGGGCCACGATCAGCGAGCAGACCATGAACCCGTTCCTGTCGTTCATCCGCCTCCTGTCCGACCCGACGATCGTCGCGCTGCTGTTCTCGACCGGCTCGATCGGCCTGCTGGCCGAGCTGTACAGCCCGAACTTCGTGACCGGCATCCTGGGGACGCTGATGATCCTGCTGGCCCTGATCGGGCTCGGGACCCTGCCGCTGAACGTCGGCGGGCTCCTGTTGATCCTGTTCGGGGTGGTCCTCTTCGGGCTCGAGCTGACCGTCACCAGTCACGGGCTGCTCGGAATCGGGGGAGTGGTGTGCCTCGCGCTGGGCCTGTCCGCGCTGTTCACCGGTCCCGCAGACCCGTTCGAGCCGCTCGTGCGAGTGGCTCCGTCCGTGATCGCCGTCATCAGCGTCACCGCCGCCGCGCTCGTCGCGCTGGTCGTCTACGGGGCGATCCGGTCGCGGGCGGTCGGGCTCAACGTCCCGATCGGCGTCGCCGTGGCGCCGGGCGCCGTCGGCCAGGTGCGCTTGCCGCTCGCCCCACTCGGCTCGGTCATCGCCAACGGCGAGGAGTGGAGCGCTCGAACCGCGTCCGGACAGCCACTCGAGCGGGGTACGCCGGTCCGGGTCATCAAGGTGGAGGGATTGACGCTCACGGTCGAGCCGGACGCGTCATCATCCAAGGGCACGTGACCGCGGCCTGGCCCGCTGGCGCGGATCGGAGGTAAGCGTGGAGCTCCCAGTCGTCCTGGCAGTCGTGGCCTTCCTGGTCGTCGTCCTGCTGGTCATCGTCTATCTGTCGATCCGCGTGGTGCAGCAGTACGAGCGGATGGTGGTTTTCCGGCTCGGTCGCACCGATCCTTCGATGGTTCGCAACCCGGGCCTCAACTTCCTGATTCCGGTCGTCGACCGGCCGATCAAGGTCGACCTCCGCGAGACGCTGACCGAGATCCCGAGCCAGCGCACGATCACCAAGGACAACGCCCCGATCGATGTCGACTTCCTCGTCTACTGGCGCATCGCCGATCCGCTCACGAGCGTCCTCGCGCCCCAACGCCTCGGCGACATGCTGCTTGGCATCCCGGCCACGACGCTGCGTGCCGTTATCGGCGACATCCCCCTCGCCGAGGTGCTCTCGAAGCGCGAGCCGACCAACGAAACGCTGCCGAGCAAGCTCGACGAAACCACGCTCCGTCCCATACGTGGCCGGACCGGGACGCTGATCGCCATCGGTACCTGTGCCGTGTTTGGCGGTATCGCGCGGTCGAGCGGCGCCCGGCCGCTGAAAGCCCTGGTCAAAGTCGACCTGAATATTCCGGGCTGCCCGATCGAGAAACACCAGATTCTCACGTCGCTTGGCATGTTGCTGCAGGGCGATACTCC